>DATIQS010000192.1:0-13122 GCA_035470605.1 Fibrobacteraceae bacterium | reverse complement strand
TCAACGAAAAAAGAATCCATCAGCACCTTGCGTACAAGACACCAGACCAAGTATATTTTGATAACCACGAGGAGAGGATGTTGGCTTAGGATCTAACTTAAACATAAGCCATCCATGTCCGGGACATGGGGTCCACCTCATTATTACCCGGGGAAATCCTGCCTTACGCCTGAAAGGGGGACACCGCAATGTGGAGCAGGAAGTTAGCAGAGGCCGTAGTAGTCGCAAGGCGAAGGACGGAACGGTATAGTTCGGATATGGATTTTGATCTCATGTCCGCTGTACAGAAGCCTCGAAAGAGGGACTACGTTTGTGTGGGCAGGGTGAAACCCGATTCCATCACGCGGCGTCCGAAAGACGAAAGCGGCGGCAACCGGATACGAACAGGCGTAAGCGATATATTACGAACCTCCGTATGCGGCCCCGCGTTTACGGTGGCATGGCAGGAAAACGTGGAATGCTGATTCCCCCGCGCCCCTATGCCGATTTGTGCCAGTCTGGTGCGAGCGCCTGCTGGGTTAGGGGACAAACCTAAATTCGCTATATTCCGCAGAAACTTTACTCATGGTCCCGTCTCCGTCTGTCATTAGGCCAATCCCTTTTAGGGCGGGTGCCGGAAAGCCAAAATAGTTCTGGAAGTCTTTTTTGAAATCAACCTGTTCTGTTTTCCATTTCCCCAGGTCGCCGGGACTTTGACTACGGAGAACAATCAGCCATTGGCGGTGAAATGGATTTGGGCCCGGATCCGAAAAGTTTGTACCGGTGGGAACGATCGTGCTATAGACGTATTTCAGGGCATAGGTTCGTAGGCCTTTGGAAAAAAGGCAATACACGGCGGCAGGGGAGTCGCCTCGTCCTTCCACGCGCTCATCCGCGCCTTGTGGATAGCGCAATACCCGCCACTTCCATTGTAAAACATGGGTCATGCCTATTTGTTTGTCTGCCTTCCAACCTAAGGTCACTGTTGGTTGTTCTGGTATGTATTCTGCATGGATAATACAAGAACCAGGATTTTTTAGAATTTGATAATAGGATTTTTCTGGTGCGCAGCGCACGGGTTGCAGGGAGTCGCAGGGTATGGTTTGTGCGCAGATTAAACCTGTCATCATGAGGATAGAGTTCAGGAATACACGCGAGAGCGAAATCATCGTCATGGCAAACTCTTTCGAAAGGCGTTTTCTAGTTCTAAGGCGAAGCGTCTAGCAATGACGGCAGCATCATAATGGGAACAGACAAATTCTCGGGCTTTGAGTCCCATTGTATGGGCTTCCTTCGGGTCATGAAGAAGATGATGCAGGGCATTTACGGCATCCTGCGGTCGCGAAGGTGAAACCAGAAGGCCAAAATCTGGAGAAGAAATTAGTTCGGGAATTCCGCCTACGGCTGTCGCCACGACAGGGCATCCGCAGGCCATTGCTTCCAGCAGGGCATTGGGAAATCCCTCAACGGATCGCTCACGGGAGGTTAGGAGAATAGCCTGGCAATGACGATAAAATTTTGCCATATCGTCCACATGCCCCAAAAATTGGATTTGTCCCTGCAATCCCAAATCATGGAATCGTTCCATGATTTGTTTGCGCCATCCATATTCTCCTGCGAAGAGAAACTGTATGTCTGGATGTTGCTCATGAATGCCTTGTACGACATCGATAAGGTAGGCGATGCCTTTATCTGGAGAAGGACGGGCGGCGATCCCGATCACAGCTTGGGTGGGTTCCGGTCGTTCCGAAGGCCGGAAAGCCCAGACATCTACGGCGTTGGGGAGGAGATGGAGTTCTCCAGAAAATAGGTCGCGTAGGTTTTCTGCTACGGCTGTGCAATTGGCTAATAACAATTGGGGCGGATGTAAATGAAGAATCCCTTTACAGATGGTTCGAATGAATGTGCCATGGATGCGGCTTCCAGAGCGCCAGACATAAGGCCGTGCCGTGCTCCAGGACAAGGTTGCTCCAAGAATTAATCCTAGTGCTCGGGTGGAAACGATTAAGTCAAAGTGCCGTTGACGGCAGAACAGCCGTAACTCCCACCAGGAACGGAAAAAGCCACAGCCGCTCGTGAATGCGTAATGAAACCAGGATTTCAAAGCAAAGGGTTTGCCGTATTCAGCTGGCAGACTGGAGAGCCAGTGAAAGTCTTTAATGCCCATTCGTAGGGCTGTTTGGCGGATGATGTTTCCAGGACCGGTTACTAAAGTAACATCGACATCGCATTCTGGAAGACGTGCGGCATGAAGCAGGCCTTGGCGCTCCGCTCCTCCGAACCCTTCGGCAGGAAGGAGATAAAGAATATTAAGCTTGTGTGTCATCTCCCTTCCTTCGCAGATGATGCGAGTCCCACAGTAGTAGAAGAATGCCTACAGCGGTTACCAAAATTTGCCGGGTCCGGCGCGCGAGAGCGAGAGCCAATCCATGAGTAGGGGACAAACTTAAGGCCGAGAAAGCCAATGGAAATCCTCCCTCCAGGCTTCCGATGCGTCCTGGCATGAACGCGAGGATTAGCCCAAGGCAAGAGGCACAGGCACTGGCAAAGAGCGCTGTTCCCCAGGAAATCGGTTGGTGCAAGGCCTGGGCGGCCCACCAAATTTCCGTCAGCATCAGGAGGCGTTCCAAAAGATGTAGAAGTAGGGCGAGGGAAATGTTTTTTCGAATGTCGGGGTTCACAAAGCATGTGCGCAATAGTTGCGCAGAACGCTTCATTCGCGGAAATCGGCCCAGCAGGGACGTCAAGGGCAGGGCGCACCAACGAAGCGCTATGGTTGCCACTGCGGCCACTGCGGCTAGTGAAGTCCAAGGAAGGGAAGGGTGTGCCTGAAGTAGGAGGCCAGCCAACATGCCCAGGAAAATAAAGAGGATTTCCGCCAAAGAGTCTGCATATTTGTCGGCCAGGAGGGCGGCAGCGCCCTTACTTTTTTCAGTGTAACTCGATGCTAGGGTGCGATAGACATCCCCCCCAATCCCAGAAGGAAAGACCAGATTGATCGCCTGTCCTTGCACGCGGAGGCGGACCAATTTCCAGAAGTGTACGTCTCCCACTGGTTGCTGTTGGAGCAGGAGCCTCCACCAACCGATAGAAGCAATAGCGTTCCAGAAAAAGAAAAGGAGAGGCAACACGACAAAACCCCAACCCAGATGTTGTATTTGAGACAAGGCAATAAGGATTTCCGTCCAGAATCGCCAGATGAAGAGGGTTGCTAACACCAAACTAGCCCCTTGGAGCAGGCGGCGAATTTTGGACATTAGCGCCTCCTTGAGTCCAGATAAATTAGGGCTGTAGGCAGAAAGATTACGGCCAGGAGGACGCTGGCACTCATACCTAGGACCGCGAGTTCTCCCAGGGATCGCAGTCCAGGGTGGCTGGCGAGCAACAAGCTGCCAAAGCCTCCCATGGTGGTGGTGGTGGACAACAGACTGGCGCCCCCTGTTTCTCGCAAGGCGCGGCGGAACTGGGTACGACCGCTTTCCTGGAATCGGTGGTAAATATGGACTCCGGCATCGACCGCCAGGCCGAGGATGCTGGGAATCACCACCAGGTTGAAGAGGTTCAGTTTGATTCCCAGGATTCCCATGCCTCCGAGCATCCATAAAAAGCCCAATCCTGTGGGAGCGAGGGCGAGCAAGGAATTGCGCCAGTTGCGCAGATCCAGATACACAATGCCGAGTAACGCCAAGAAGATGCCGAAGGTGGCGATGATCGCATCGCGTTCCAATATGCGTACCAAATCCACATAAATGATGGGTTCGCTGATGGCGTGGTAGGTTTTCCCTGCGATGGAGAATGTTCCCACTGCATCGGCAAAACGACGAGCCTCCCGGAGATCCATTAATGAATTTCGTTGGTACAGATAAATTATTTGACCCGAACTCCCTGGTAGGCCTATAAAGTTTCTACGTAAATATTCAGGAACGTCCTGTAAACTGAACGTGTCGCGGGGAAGCATGTCCACTAGAGAATCAATGCGTGGGCGGTCTTGGACGGGAATTTGGTTCCACCGTTCCGCAAGGGTCGTCCGTATGCCTTCGAAGATGGCGAATTTTTCATCCTGGTCTGCCGGCACAATCGTTTGGATTGTTTTGATGTCCGCGAGAGGGGTGGTCGAGTCTTGCAACCAACGGGCATATAAGGTATCGCGGACGCGTAGGGCTTCCGCCCGATCTGCCACTAGGACCGCAGAGGGGTCGCGTGCTTGAGGGAAAACCTCGGCTACTTTACGGTTGAATTCCCGGCTGGCGGGGATGCGGGCTCGTAGGTTGCGGAAGTCATTTTCAAATTCCACCCGGGGTAGGAAGGCGATGGCCAAAAGGCTCAAGAGAACTCCGCCTAGGAGAATTCTGCGGATCCATGGCGATGATGAGCTTGAGATGGAGTCTGTCGAGAGGTGGTTTTGCGAAGAAACGATGTTAACCCGAAGAGGGTGCAATTCCTCCATCACATGGAGTAGGGCGGGGAAGAGAATCAAAAACGCCCCATAGGAAATGACGATGCCCCAGCCGGCGATCCAACCAAAGTGGCGGAATCCTAAAAAATCGGAAAAGGTGAGAAAGAAAAACGCAACTGTTGTGGTTGCTGCTGCCGTGAAACAGGAGCGGCCTCCGTGCTGGATGGCGGCAACTAAGGCTTCTGTATGGGATTGGCCTAGGCGGCGCTCTCCGAGATAACGTCCCAATAGATGAATGCCGAAGTCAATGCCTAGGCCAAAAAGCACGATGGCAAGGAAGGCGGTGATTAGGTTCAGTTCGCCCACGGTGACGTGCGCCCAGGCGAAAGTCCAGCAGAGGCTTGCGCCCAAGGTTAGGGCGAGCGCCATGGTACGTAGAGGTTTACGAAAATACAGCAAAAGTTGCAGGATAATTACCGCCACGCCTAATAAACCGCTGGAGGCGACGTCGGAGAGGATGGTGTTGTATTCGTCGATGCGGTTTTTATAGGTGCCCCCGACGCTGGTTTGAATGCCTTTGGCCTCTGGTGCTTTGTGCTCCTTTGCGACTAGTTCAGAAAGATCCCTGTAAATTCGACGCGCAAAGTTCATATCGCTGGTGAGCCCTTTGGGTGTCACCATCAGGAGCAAAATTTGGTGATCCGCACTCATATAGCGCCTCCCTAAAGAGTGCGCTCCCTGGTATTTTGCCTCAATGTCGGAAATATCAAAGTGTGCTTCGCTTTTTCCCGTCAAGTCGACCAGCAAGGGGTTTGCTGCTTCTGTTTTTTGGCGCAAAAACTGACGGAAACGTTCGTCTACCTCTTCTACATCCTCCAGATCCATAAATAGGAGCTTGTGCGCAGTGAAGATCGAATCTTCTCGTCCCATTTCTGCATGATCCACCCAGGGTAACTGGCGAATTTGTTGCAGCAGGATTTTTCCGAAGGCCACGGAACGCGTCGAATCCGGGGATTCGAGCATGACAATCAGATCCCCCATACCGCCAATCTTCTGGCGCAGGGAATCTACGCGCTGAATGCTTGGGGTGTTTTGTGGCAATAAGGCCGTCAGACTACTGTTGATGCGTAGCAGGGAAACTTGCCAAAGCGCCACCAAGGTTAACCCACAGGCGAGGCTGATAATCCACCAGCGGCGGAGTGCGGTCCAGTCCACCCAACGTCGGATCCTGGCCGGAGAGAACCACTGGTCCAGCCAACCGTTCAAGCCGACCCCCGGAAACCTAAAGCAGGTAATACGTCTTGACGTAGCACCAAGCCCGGCTGTTGCAAGGGTAGAGAGGTAAGCAGCATACATTGTATACCGCAGTTGCCTTCGCAGCCCTTGATGCCTTTACAGGCACGTAAATCCTTGGCTTTTTTATCCAAAAAGGGTCCGTGAGTAGGGGTATGCGTGCAATAGCGGAATCCACCTTGGCTGTCCACGTAAAACGCGCGGTTTCCGCCTTCGCAGCTCCAGGGGGGGATGGGCTCCCCTGCGTACCAGGCTTGGTAGTGGCGGATCAGGAAGGCTGGCATGTCCACCGGCTGTCCGGCCTGTTTTTGTTGTCGCACCCACTCAAAAAATTCAAGGAAGATCAACGGGTCTTCACGGGTTAATTGCCCTGCCGTGTGGACGGGAGAAAAGGCGGTGGGGATCCCCATCTGGAAGAGTTCTGTTCCTAGTTCTCGACATTCCTGGGCTCCTGCTGCGGTGACCACTGTGTTTACGCGGAGCCAAATGGGGTGCCGTTGCAGGTTTTCCAGAACGGGGCGCACCAGAGACAGGGCCTTTGTTGTGATGGCATTGGGTTTTAGGGCATCAATAGAGACTTGGATGCGGTTGAGGCCCAGGCGGGTTAGTTCTTGAATGTCGTAGTGGCGTAACAAAAATCCGTTTGTGGTTAGCCCTAGAGAAATTTGACGCCGATGAGTTTCGCGAACTAAGTCCAGGAACTGCGGATGCATCAAGGGCTCGCCTCCGATGAACTGCAAATGCCGGATTCCTAGTTTGTGCGCATGATCCACCCAAGCAACGACTTCGTCATAAGGAACGTGGCGACCTTTTTCATCATGTTCGGTACAATATCCACAGTTCAAGTTACATTTATCTGTAATGTTGAGCTGTGCCCAGAGGGGGCGTCCCAGAAATACCCCACTCAAAATTCCGGTACGGCGGGCTTCGCTGATCCAACCCGCAAGGCGTTTGGGTAGACTTCTAGAAGCAAAAACGCTATGGGCCATGGGGATTTTTCTCCAACTCGTGGTGGCAGTTGATCATGCGTTGAATAGCGGTGACCCCGCTTAGCACGGTGATGGTCACCACCACGCCGTAAAGAACCTCTGGGCCGAGCAATAGGCCGAAAAGGATTAGAATACCCCGGTGTTGTCGCTGCAAAAGTCCCATCTTCCCATGTCCGCCAAGGCTTTCCGTTCTTGCACGTAAATAACTGACGAGTTGAGACAGGCCCACTCCTGCAATGACCCATAGGGCTAAGGCAAAACTGAATAGGCCTTGGGTTTTTAGATAACTGAGGATCGCGAGGGCCAGAACTGTTTCCGTAATGCGATCTAGGGTTGAATCTAAAAAGGCTCCCCAGGCAGTCACTTTTCCAGACGCTCGAGCAACCCGGCCATCGACGTTGTCCAGCAGTGAACCCGCCAGGGCAATGGCTACCGCTGTCCAGCGATAGCCATAGGCGAGGAATCCTGCACCAATTAGAGAAAGAACTGCACCGCTGATGGAAATCGCATTTGGGGGGACCCCCAGGCGAATAAAGGGTTTCGCCAGGAGCGCTAAGCCCTGATCTCCAATTTGGAGCAACCGGCTGTCAGGCCTTCTCATAGCGGAAAGATTCGATGAATTTGTTTAGGTTGTCGTGAGCTTCGCTGTCAGGTACCTGCCGAGCTGGGTGTTTCATGAAGAAGGAGGAAGGCTCGTGTAGTACGCCGCCGATGCCTTTCTTGAGAGCGAGCTTGCAGCAACGGATAGCGTCGATCACCACTCCTGCGGAATTGGGTGAATCCTCCACGGATAGCCGTAACTCAATGTTCATGGGCACATCGCCGAACAGAGCTCCTTCCATGCGCAGGAAGCAGACCTTATTGTCTTTTTGCCAGGGAACGTAATCGCTTGGGCCAATGTGAATATCATCCTCGCCAATCCCCAATTGATAAGCGGAAAGTACGGCTTCCGTCTTGGAGCGTTTTTTGGAGGCTAGGCGGCTCCGGTTGAGCATGTTGAGAAAGTCCGTGTTTCCACCCGTGTTGATTTGGTAGGTCCGCAGCAATTTAACGCCGCGGTTGCGGAAAAGCTCGGCTAACACGCGATGAGTGATCGTGGCCCCTAGCTGGGCTTTGACGTCGTCTCCAATAATGGGGAGGCCTTTTTCTAAAAATCGTTTTGCCCAAGTCTCGTCGCTCGCGATGAAGACGGGCATACAGTTTATGAATCCTACACCGGCTTCCAGGGCGCACTCCGCATAGAATCGGGCCGCTTTTTCCGAGCCTACAGGCATGTAGTTCAGCAGAATCTCGGTTCCAGTTTGTTGCAGGTGCATGACCACCTGGGCTTTGGTTGGTTCGGGGGTTTGGCTGGCCAAAAAACGCTGATCGTCCTTGTATTGGGACATGTGTTCCGAGATTCCGTCCAGAAGACATCCCATTTGAACAATGGCCCCCGTAGAGGGAACGTCCTTTTGAAAGACTTGAGTGCAGTTGGGAAGGGAAAATATTGCATCAGCAACATCAAGGCCAACTTTTCTGGAGTCAATATCAAATGCGGCAACCACCTGGATATCAGAAGGTTTGTAACCACCGATTTCCCAGTGCATTAGGCCTATTGCATCTTTGGCTTCCTTATTCCGGTAATACTCAAAGCCTTGAATCAGAGAGCTGGCGCAGTTTCCCACACCCGCGATGGCGATTTTAATTTTTTCCATGAATTTTCTCCATTGTTTCAATAGGAATTAGCAATCAATATGCCAACGTTTTTGAATAGAAACATGCAAAATCGATGAATTTGCTGGAAAACGTCGATTAACGAAGTCTTTTATTTAAGAAAATTATTAAAATATACTCTTAAATATAAGAAACTGTCGTTGCTTTAATGCCCAAATCTTCTGCTTAAAATTTTCCAATACACTGTAAACTACGGGTACGACAATCAGGCTGAGGAACATGGAACTGGCCATTCCTCCGATAAGCACCCAGCCGATGCCTGACTTCCATTCTGATCCAGCGCCGCTGGATAGCGCGATGGGGAGCATGCCAACGATGGTCGCCATCGCGGTCATCAAGATGGGGCGGAAGCGAACCTCGACGGCTTGCAGGAGCGCCTTGTGGGTGTCGCCGGTTTCCTTCTTGATCTGGTTGGTGAAGTCCACCACCAGAATGGCGTTCTTGGCGACTAGGCCGACCAGCATGATCATGCCCAGCAGGGAGAACATGCTCAGGTTTTCGCCCGCCAGGGCCAGGGCCCAGATGGCGCCGATCACCGCCAACGGAATGGAGAACAGCACGACAAAGGGATAGAGGTAGCTTTCGTAGAGCGCCACCATGATCAGGTACACCAGGAAGATGGAGACGATGAGCGCCAGGAACAGCGAGGAGAACGCTTCTCCCTGGCTTTTCAGGTTGCCTTCCGTCGCATAGCTGATATCCTGGGTGACGTTGCGGTCTAGTAGTGCGGTGACTTCTTTGCCGATGTCGCCGAGGGAGCGTCCTTCGGTGTAGCCCTTGATGATGATGGAGGGCATGCGCGCGTAGCGCTCCAGCTGATTTGGGCCCAGGCCTTCAGAGACCTCGGCAAACTGCTTGAGCTTGACTGTGGCGCCAGAGTGGTTCTGCAGGACGAGGTTGGCGACGTCCTCTGCACTTTTGCGGTTGAATCCGTCCATGCGCACGTTGATGTCGTATTCGTAGTCGCCCACCAGTAGCTGTGCATCCTGGTTGCCGGAGAAGGCGTATTGCAGGGCTCCGCCCACCGATCCGAGATCCAGTCCCAGACGGGCCATCTTTTCCCGGTCCACATGGACGACCACCTCTGGGCTTCCCAAGTCCGTGGAGAGCTTCAGGTTCTTGGTCCCTGGAATGAGGGCCAGGCTGTCCCGCATGCGGTTGGCAAAGGCCAGGACGGAATCCCGGTTGGTGCCCTGGATCACCACCTGCAGGGGTTCTGTGCCTTCGGAGGAGATCATGCCAATGGAATGCGCGATCGCTTTTACGCCGGGGTAGGTGGAATTGATCTTGCGTTCCAGCTGGGTTGCGATGGCATCGGTTCCCAGGTGACGTTTTTCCTTGGGGACCAGCTTCATCTTGATCTGGGCCTTGAAGTTGCTTCCAGTTCCGGACAGCATGGTGCTGCTCTGTGCCACGCCTGTGTAGGCGTTTACAATTTCAGGCATCTGCAGGATGTCGGCCTCGATCCGTCGTGTCTGGGCGTTGTTTTGCTCCAACGAGATATCCTTCGGGTATTCCAGGTCGATTTGGATTTCTCCCTGGTCGCCTGTGGCGGCCATTTCGCTGCCGATGAAGCCCAGAGGGAACAGGGCAACGGAAGAAACCAGGGCCACCAGTGCGAGCAACAATGTAGTCTTGCGGTGGCGCAATGCCAGGCGCAGCAGGGCCAGCATATGGGTGCGGGTCCAGGTCACCGCCACTTCGAATCCATAGAGGATCGTTCCCCAAAGGCCTCGTTTCTCGATGTGCTCCAGTTTTCCGATGCGGCTGGTCAACAAGGGGACTGCGGTAAACGCGACCAGCAACGAGATGATGACGGAGACCACAATGGTCAGGGAGAAGGCGCGGAAAATGGGGCTCACCATGGTATTGGTCAGCGCGACTGGGAGGAACACCACCAGCAGGACCAGGGTGATGGAGGTGACGGAAAGGCCGATTTCCTTGATGCCGTCAATGCTCGCCTGCCAGGCGCTTTTTCCCATTTCCATGTGGCGGTAAATATTCTCAAGCACGACAATGGCGTCATCCACCAGGGTTCCGATCATCAGGGACAGGGCCAACAGGGTGATGATGTTGAGGGAGAAGCCCATGACGTACATGCCGATGAACGCAGTGATGACAGACAAAGGAACGGAGATCATCACGATCAGGCCGTTGCGGGCGCTGTGCAGGAAGAAGACCATCAGGATGGTCACAAAGATGATGGCGGCCAACAGGTCAAAGGTGACGGAGTGGGCGGCTTCCCGGATGAAAACTGAGCCGTCGCCGGGAACCTGGAATTTCAAGTGGACGTTGGAATACTGTTTTTCCAGCTTGGCGATTTTGGCATAGGCCTGATCGGAAATAGCCACAGTATTGGCGCCGTCCTGCTTGGTGATATAAATGCCCACCGCTGGTTGCCCATTGACACGGTAATAGCCGCTGGGATCCTTCACGGCGTCCACAACCTCGGCGACGTCGCCGACTTTGAGCAGGGAGCCGTCTGCGTAGCGTTGGATCACCGTGCCTGCGATTTCTTCGATGGAACCGTATTTTGCGCTCAGGCGGATGGTGCTCTGGGTGGAGTCGGCCTTCACCTTGCCAGCTGGGAAATTCAGGTTGTTGTTCTGGATGGTCGATACCACCTGCAGCAGTGAAATGTTGTGCGCGGCGAGTTTGGCCGGGTCCACGTTGACCTGGATTTCCCGTTCTTCGGCACCGGTCATGGTGACGCTTCCGACCCCAGAGATACTGGAAAAATCAGGGATGATGCGGTAGTGCAACAGGTCGTAAAGTTCCGTGGAGGGTAGGTCCGCGTTGACTCCCAGCACCATGATAGGCATGGAGTTCATGTTGATCTTCATCACCGAAGGCTCCAGCACATCGTCGGGCAACTGGGCCTGGACCGACTTGACTAGCCGGTATCCTTCGTTGACGGAGGCGTCGACATTGGTGCCCTGTTCCAGCTCCACGAGGACGACGCTCTGGTTTTCCATGGAATAGCTGCGGAGCTTGACGGTGCCAGGCACCGAGGAAAGCGTCTCTTCCAGCTTTTTGGTGACGGAGTTCTCCACCTCTGTCGGAGAGGCGCCCGGATAGGTGACCACTGCGACAAAATAGGGCAGGTTGAATTCAGGCAACAGCTCGTAGCTCAGGCTTTTGTAGCTGATGGCGCCGAGAAACACCAGGATGGTGAAGATCACCACGACCAGGGTGGGGCGCTTGATGGAAATTTCAGAGAGGTTCATTGGACGACCTTCACGGCGACGCCGTCTAAAAGGTTCATTTGTCCGCTCAGCACGACTTTGTCGCCAGCCTTGATTCCGTCGGACACGGCCACTTCGCCATTGGACACCATCGCCAATGAGACGGGGCGTAAATGCGCCTTGCCGTCTTCAATGACATAGACCTTGGGATCCTTGATGCCGCCGACCAGGGCCTTGCGTGGGATGGTGGGCATATTGCCTAGGCCGGGGAGGGCGAATTTGGCGGATCCCGAGAGGCCGGAGCGGAGGCCCCCTTGCGGGGTGTTCCGTAAACGGACTTCGACCGGGTAGCGCCCGCTCATGTCGGCGCTTAATGCGATGGTGCCGACTTCGGCGTTATAGTCCTTGTCCAGCGCATCCAGGTGCACCAAGACTTTCATGCCTTCCTTGACTCCGGCGACTTCCTTTTCCGTCAAGGAAACCTTGATCACCATGGAAGACAGGTTGGAGACGGTGAATGTGGGGAATCCGCCACCGATGACGGTTCCTTTTTCCAGGTTGCGGGCAGTGATGGTGCCTGTGATTGGGCAGCGGATGGTGGTGTTGGCCACTTGTTTTTCCAGGGCGATGACGTTGGTGCGGGAATTTTGGACGGAAAGCCGCAGGTTGTCCACGGTCTGTTGGGCCGCGGCTCCGCTTTTCAGGAGGTTTTCGAAACGCGCCAAGTCGCGTTCGGAGTTGGCCAGGGAGGTCTTGGCCATTTCCAGTTGGGCGGCTGTCACATGTCCATCCACCAGTGCCAAGGAGGTTCCAGCTTGTACGTAATCACCGATATCGTGATAGTATTCCAGTACTTGTCCATTTGTTTCTGCGAGAATGGAGACTTCGTCCTTGGCGGACAAGGTTCCATCGACAGAAAAGGAGTGGCTGAGCGTATCGGTGGCGGTTTGGATGATGGTCACGGGTACGGCCATGTTGACCGCTTTCTGGGCCGCGAGATCTTGTTCGATGCGGGCCTTGTTGCTAGTGAGGCGGTGGACGGCGGTCCCCAGGACGAGGAGAATGACGATGACGAAGATGATTTTTTTCATGGTATGCACCCTTGCTTGGTACGTGGTTATTCAGCCTGGCGGGAGATGACGCCTAATGCGTATTCGAGATTCAATTCAGCGGATTTTTCGTTGTATAAGGCTTTGGCGAGTTCGGATCGTGCGCTAATGACGCTGTTTTCTGCGGACAGCAGGTCGCTTAATGCGCAGACTTGTTCCTCGTATTCCTGTTGCTTCATGTTGAAGTTCTCTTTGGAGAGCTGGACGATGTTGATGTTGCGGTCCACCAGGTGTTGCGCCAGCTGGAGTTCGCGTTGAGCTTGTTCAGCCTGGTTTTTCAGGTTAAGGCGCAGTTTGGACTGTTTCAGCTGAAGCTGTTGCTTTTCGATGCGGGCCTGGCTCGCTTTGGCTTTGGCGGCAAAGCCGTCGAACAGGGGAATGTCGATTTGGATTCCCCAGGCGCCTGTGTCAGTGAATTTGTCGGAAGTGTTCTTTTGGAAGTCGAGGGACTCGCT
>DATIQS010000191.1:0-17575 GCA_035470605.1 Fibrobacteraceae bacterium | reverse complement strand
CAAGAGCCACCTTGGCTTTGAAGTCCGGGCTGAGTGTTCTTCTCTTGTCTGCCATTGCCTTTCTCCTTTTGGATTGGGGAGAGGGGTAAATGACTTAAAATCTAACTAGGCTAAGTGTCCGAATTCCGGGGTCCACCTTAGTTTCTAAACCCCAAAGCTTTGGAGAAACAGAAGAAATGATTTTACAAAAATAATTGTTGCATCATCTCGGGGGTTTACTAGATTCGGTCATGAAGAGTGATGGCTCAACATTGAGGTGACCGAGGAGCAGATGAAATACCCCCCCCCTGAAAATATATTGCACCTTGCTCGCAAGCATAGCGTTTGTGGCATCTGCACACGCCACGCTTAGCATACAAGCTCTGGAAGAGCAAATGAGCAATAGCGTGATGAGCTCTCCGCGCTTGCGCATTCACAACACCGGTGCATCGGTCACTGGCGATATGGTGATTCGCTATTTCATCAAGCCCGACACCACCAAAACTATTGTGGATACGGTCTATTCCCCTACGGGTCTCAGCTATCGACTCACATCCGATCTTGGAAATGGTGTCCGAGCCTTAGAAATTGACCTGGGCACACAAACAATCGCCTCTGGTGGCTATGGCCCGACATCCACCGGCAGTCTAGTGTTTAGTTTTCATTACTCCGATTGGAGCTCTTGGAATAAAGTCAACGACCCCTCCAATCCGCAAAGCTCATCCTATGTGCTCGATACTGCCATTGAATTGCTGGTCGATGGCGAGGTGGTGGCTGGTGCCGCTCCAGAAGGCACGGGCACGGGCGATCTACGGCTCTCCGCCCTAGGTCCACGGCCAAAGGCAGACAGCGCCGCTTGGGCAGAATTGGTGAACGAAGCCAGTACTGGCGCATCCCTGGTGGTGTGGACAATGCGGAGCACGGCGGGTCTGGCTTGCAGTTTGGCGACAGGCGCAAAGAGTCTTCGCGCAGGGGCGCACTTGCGCGTCAGGTTGGACGGGCAAAGTGGCTTGATCGACTCTAGCGATACCCTAGTGCGCATGCACGGCCCTGCACAAGCACTGGAAAGTGGTGGCAAGGGACAACTGCGCCTGTACAAGAACGGTTCCATGGCTTCTTTCGTGGCTTGGGGTGGCGTTTTGGACACATTAAAGGCTGACAGCGCGATAAACCAGGAATTGTGGAGCGCGAAGGATGATTTCGTTGCGGCAGATTCCGAGGCTTTGGGGCCAACGCAGCGTCTTGTTCGTGGTGGAGCACTGGTGCGTATTCCAGACTCCAGCGGCGCAAGCCCCAGCCACTGGAATATTGCGTTAACAGATCCCGGTGCAGGTGCTACATCGACCTTGCCCGCAGCACAACCCTATTTGCCTTGGGATGGTGCGGGATACATTAGGGACACGTCATTTGTTTTCAACTTCTCTTGGGCTGCTGTGAATGGTGCCGTATACTACCAATTCCAAGTTGCTCGTGATTCCGCGTTTACAGATGTTGTTGTAGACACGCTAGTCTCGAATTCATCCGTTTCCCTTGACTTGATGGGTGCTGGCTTTTATCTATGGCGTGTGGTTTCTTTAGCTAACTCGGTTTCCAGTGAGGGAGACGGCGGGAAAATCACAAGCTGCGGACTCAACGTAGTGACGTCTGCATCTATATACCTGGATTCCACAATTCTTGATGTGACTGCCCTGGGAGCCAGAAAAGACACTAAACTTTTGGATTTAAACTGGGGCATTTACAGTTTAGACAGTGGCTGGGATAAAATCCATATACACTCCCATTATGATAGCGAAGAATCCTGGCGATGTTGGATTGTCTCTGCTATCATGATGAACCACTATTTTGGGGGGACACTAACCCAGGACGAGGTCAAGCTGGAAATGAAAGGAGATTCAACAATGCCAGAAATGCAGTTTCAGCATGGAAATGCTGGTGGCGCCAATCTTCTTGATGAGAGGAAAACGGTTGCTTATGCGTTTAATGAAGATACATCATCAGTTCCTGCCCATTATGGAATAACCGAGGCAGAAATTCGGAACGAATTGGCAAAAAAAATGCCTGTCTACATCAGAATACCAGGACATATAATGTTGCTTTCTGGCGTCAGAACCCGAGGAGACAGCGGCACGGCGGAGTATCGCATTATGAATACGGACAACGATGGTGCAATCGAGTGGGCTGTTGCTCGTACTGCCGATTCAATTACTTGGTGGCTGGTTCCCTCGAACTCTACAAATCCACGGATAAAAGATACTCGTCTTGACCTCGACTCTGATGGCGATGGAGTGATGGACTACGACGAGGATGTCCGATTCCATACCAACAAATATTCCGTGGATAGTGATAGCGATGGCGTAGGTGATAAATTTGACATTCTGAGTTATGCGATTCGTTCTCTTCCAAGTACTAAGGATTCTCTTTTATTGAGGGATAGTCTTTTGTTGCGTACAGACCCCGATGGAGATAGCCTACGCGCAGAATTAGACAAGGATTCTGATGACGATGGATATTTAGATGGAGACGAAGACCTGAATGGGAATGGTCAAGTAGATGAAGGCGAAACAGATCCATTAGATGCCACTAGCTATAACGCATCTTCCAGCCGTGCATCAGATCTATTTTTCCGTTATGCGCTCTATGCCTTTGGACGTTTACGTATAAATGATGGAGTCCAGTGCACCACCTCGGTTTGCCGGGTTGGCTCCATCGGTTCTTCTGCCTACGACTATGCCTTGGTGCTGGGCCGTAGTGCGTCCGTGGATAGTGCATGGACTGACGGTACCGTATGGTTCCGCAATAAAGCCACAGTAAATGGTACGCTTTACACCCGTGACACCGTGGTGTTTCAGGATGAAAGCGACCAAACCTCAAACCTTTATGAAAATGCCACGATCGCAGATTCTTTGCTTCCTGTTGGTATTACGCTCCCCACCGCACCTGATTTGTCCGGTGGAGATTCTGTGGCTGTGGCAGCGGGATATAGCGTAACCCTGAGTCCGGGATCCTACGCATACGTCAAGGTGGATAACAATGCGTCTTTGACTCTCCAGGGAGGTGATTACTACATCGCATCGTTGTCTTTGGAAGACGCCTCTTCTTTGGTGATGGACACGGCTAATGGGGAACCGATCCGGATTTTTGCATCGGGTACACTGAATTGGAAATGCGGCATTGCGTCGGGTGGTGATCCTGATCGCCTGGCTACGAAATTTTTGCTTGTTTACTACGGCGTTTCACTGACTCTGGAAAAGGATTTTGCTGGTGCGGTCCTTGCCCCGAACGCCAGCCTTTCACTAGGTCAAACAGGGAAAAACTTCTACGGCATGGCGATCGGCTACAATGTTGAAATTCACCAGTACAGTCGCGTCCATTACCAACCATTCACCTACGGCCTAGAATATTAAGGAGGGTTAGATGATTCCGTATGCTAGAATTGCTTTTGTATTTATGGCTGCAACGCTCTACGGAGCTGAGCCTTGGGGTATTTACGGATCGATCGATATTGACTCTATAAAAGTGCTAGATTCATCAGAAACGATTTACGTACCCTACACATATGATGGATATTCTTGTGTTGCCTGGAGACTTCATGGTTCTACTGAATCAGACACGATCTTGGTTGGTGCGTGCGAATACGGCAGTGAAGGGGAAATGTGTCTTGATCATGTCCAAACTCTATCGGAATTCAAAACGGAGGTGGCATTTTTAGATAGTGTTGGAGCATTAAATTGGACATCTGGTCAATATGCGATATTTAACGAAGCAAGCGACACCGTTACTATGTCCAGTTACTATTACATTGACAATGGCGCATACACTCCTGTTTTAGACGGGGATCCTTTGGGTTGTTCTCAAACATCATTAGCCAATTCCATCCCCGCCTTCTCATCCGTCCTTGTTTCATCTCCAAACTCTTCGCTTCAGTTCCACCACAGCGGTTCAGCATTGTCCTGGTCAAGTGGTGCGTTGCATGGCCCATACCGCGTGTCAGTTCTCGATGCTGCCGGGCGTGAGGTTTATCGTTCGGGGGTTTTGGCCGCAAGCCAAGGTCAGCTGAATGTCTCCCTGCCCGCAGGGCATGGTGCAAAGCTTGTGCGTCTGGAAAGTCTTGCATCCGGGCAAGTGACCTGGAGCGGCTGGCTTGCGCAACAAAATGAATAATCCTACTGGGCATGGAATTTGCGCCACGACGTGGGACATTCTGCAACCCTCGTCGCAGTAAGCCACGACGTATGCTCAGCATTGCAAATCTCGTCGCCGCGAAACCCGTGCCGCAGAGTGATGAAATCAAGCCGCATGAAGAGTGGATGAATTTAAATTTTCGGTTGTATAGTTCGGACTCACCAGTACAGCCGCGTCCATTACCAACCATTCACCTACGGCTTCGAACTATAAGAGGGATTTTGATCGAACCAGAGAACAAGACGATCCCAGTGAAGGCGCAGTGCGACCTCATCGCGCTCCCACGCTCCACGTACTACGACAACTGCGGCAAACCCGAGGTGGAGCCGGCGAATCCAGACCCGGAAAGGCTATTGCTATCTCGCCGCAGTAGTGGACTGGTACAGCCCGGAAGGTCCTGTCATGGAGGATGTCGAACACACCAGATGCGGCATTCTGCGCCGAGGCACTGGAGGAGGCGATCAGTAAACATGGCATTCCGGAAATCTTCAACACGGACCAGGGTTCGCAGTTCACCTCTGACATGTTCATCTCTGTCCTTGAGTCCAGATACATCCAGATCAGCATGGACGGGAAGGGACGTGCGTTGGACAACGTATTTGTGGAGAGATTATTGGCCTAGGATCTAACTTAAAAACTAGCCTTCTCTGTCCGAATTTCAGGGGCCGCTTCAGTTTTACAGGGAATCCATGATGCAACGAACGCTGATGCCAATGTCTTTGCTGAATCCGTCGTGACTGAGGTTCCCGTTGCTGTAATACAGATACCAATGAGTTGCGCTGCTACTGGCTGTTTCCGTGGCACTCCAGAAGAAGGCATAATGGTTGGCGTCAAAGAATGAATAGCCTCCTCCGCCACGCCCCCCGGCAGGAAGAGCGGAAAATCCGAACAAGTCTGTGCCGGTCAGCGAACTGGCCTCCCATTCCGAGGCGCTTCTGAGGCTCGTTGCGATTCCTTCATCGCCATTATTTGCATCCACGTAATCCGAAAGTGTTTGCCATTCGTCGTCATCGGGAAGATGCCATCCCACCGGACAAACGCCTTGGCGACTACTGCCATCGCCATCCCATTCCGTATGGGTATAGGTCTCATCCAAATCCATGGCCGCCGTCCAGGAATAGAGGCGTCCATATTTTGTGCAACTGTCGGACTCATTGAGGTAACACCAAGAACTGTCCGCTGAATAGCTCAGGTTCTCCGCCATCCACGTTTGTGTGCCAATGGTTGTTGTTTGATAGGTGTGCTCCGCGCATTGCAAAGTATTGGTCTCTGCGCTATAGAGACAGTTTCGGCCTTCCAGGAAAAGAGAAGAAGAGGATTGTGCAGACGAGGACAGAGGGGCTTCTGATGAGGAGGAGGACGCGAGGACTTCGCTAGAGGCGCTCTGCTGAATTTCGGAAGACGATCTCTCTGGACTTTGTGATGAACTGCTGGAAACTTGCGTAGCACTGGATATTTGTATGTGGGAACTACTTGACTGCGAGGAACAAGATGACGGCATTGCCGAGCTCATAGAGGCATCGCTTGAGGAGGATACGGTGCCAGAAGAAGCGCTTTGTCCAGAACTGGAAGGTGGAGGCGCCGATGAGGAGGAAAGAAAGGAACTGGACGAGTTCAACTTTGAGGATGATGAGAATTCTGATGCAGAGCAGGAAGAAAATGGGGCAATCGAGGAGGAGGAAATCGTTTCTACCCCAGAGGATAACTGGGGCGCAGAAGAAGAGGACAAGGGCGTTTCCGAGCTGGAGGCGAGTGCTTCTGAAGAAGAGGAATAATTTGATTCAGAATTGGAGGATAGAAACACGTTTGAACAGGAAGCACCTTCTTCTGCGGAACAGGAGAAAGATACGGATGAGGATTCCATTACGGGATCTGTGGTGGCGTCATTCCCGCATTGGAAAAGCGACAAAAATTCCACCAAAATACCAATCCCGAAAAACGCGTTTCGACGTATCATACCTGTAATCCTTTTTTGAACCTAGATCCCGCAGTTGGGAGGGCTAGAATCGCGCCGAGATCTTGCGATGGCAAGGATTCCGGTCCGACTGACGGCGCACTTGAAGGGTGCGGTGGAACGGAGGCCGAAAGCCTTGGGACGCCAGAGATCGTGGGCGCGTCGGCCCGGTCTACTGCGGGATCGAGGTTGAATGGGAGGAAAATAAAAAGAAGCCGCAGAACTGGCTTGGACCATTGGTTCTTTGGTGACTTTGATTTATGACCACGGGAGAAATGCAGGCTATATTTCCCCCTATGAACACACAAAACCTACCCCTTATTTGGAAATCCCTGTATCAGGTTGCCCCCGCCCAACTCGCTAAAATGTCCGAGGTGCGTGGCGTGGTGAGCGCTTTTAATGCAAACATCGATGCGGTTATCAAGGTCAAACCTGATTTGCTGCAGCGTTGGATTTCCCTAGCGGGAGTGGAAGCTTCTTCTTTATTGCTGGACGGAATTCGCGCGATTCAGTCGCCTGTGGATGTGCTGCGTGGCTTTGTGCAGTGCTTTAAAAACGGTACGGCCATGGAATGGCTGGTGCAGGAGGAGTCCGCGTTTCAGTGGATGCGGGAACACGTCGGGTACGACCGCCTGCAGATGGGGGGACAGGGGGGCATTATCGCCAATGTCCTAGCGGTGTGCGGTGCGAAACAGGTCTTTGTCCATTGTGCGAGCCTTCCCGAACAGCAAGCCAAGTTATTCCTGGACCTTCCTAATCTCTTGTCCGCGCAACCGGATGCTCAGGCCGCGCCGGCGGCGAAGATACATCGCGAAAAGGATTTGCCGCTGATTCACTGGATTCTTGAATTCGATAAGGGTGACGTGCTGGAGCTCGCGGGTCAGTCCTTTACCTGCCCTAAATCCAATCGTTTTATTGCCACTTGGGATCCAGAAAATTTTCGCCTGGCTATCGATCCGGCCTTTGATCTGTTGATTCAGAAGTCCTCTGGCGTAGAAACGGTGTTGCTCGCCGGTTATCAGATGCTCAGCCACCCCTTACTGGACGGGACCTCGGGTACGGATCGCGTTGACGCTTCCATGCGGATTGTGGGCACTTGGCGGAAGGCTCATCCTGGACTTTGTGTGCATTTTGAATTTGCCTCTACGCAGGACAAAACCATTCGCAAATATTTGCTGGATCATGTCGCACCCTGGGCGGATAGCATTGGCCTCAATGAGCAGGAATTGATTGATGTGCTTGATGTGGCTGGTGAAACCGAAATGGCGGCAAAGCTTCGCGCTGATTTACATGGGGCGTCACTTCTTCATGCGCTAGAATGGCTTTATCGTCGTGTCCAAGCAAAGCGGATTCAGTTGCATTTCTTTGGAATGTACCTTACTTTGCAGGCCAAGAACCACCCGACCGCGCCAGCGACCACGCGCAATGGTATGATTCTTGCAGCAACCATCGCCGCGGCCAAGGCGGGCACGGGTTCCATCGAGAAACACGAAAATTTAATGTGGGCGCATGGCCGAGCAGTCTCTGATGTGTCTCTTCAGGAACTTCAAGCGATTGCAGGGGAATTGGGGGCTGCTGGGAAAACCCTGTTGGATACGGGCATTGCTTCAATGAAGGACGTTGATGTGATCGCGGTCCCCACCATTCTTATCGAGAAACCGATTACGCTTGTGGGGATGGGCGACACGATTTCCTCGCTGTCGCTCATCGGCGCGAAATAGGGATTTAGCTTAGCAGCTTGGTGACTGCCGCTACATAGGCGCCCGGGTTGGGGAGGGGAGATCCCTCGGCGAGTAGGGCCTGTCCGTACAACACGGTGGGCCAATCCTCCAGCGCCTCGTTGGCATTTACTCTGGCGAGCAGCTTCTTGCAGATCGGGTGCTCTGGGTTGATTTCCAGAATGCGCTTGGACTTGTTTTCCAGATTGCCCATCTGCGCCATAAGGCGTTCCATCTGGGCGCTCATCGCGTCGTCCTTGCGGGTAAGACAACTGGGACTATCCTTGAGGCGGGTGGTTACCTTCACGGATTCCACGTCGGGGAGCGCCGTGGCCAGGGTTTTGCACAGGGCGTCGTAGTCCTTCTGCGCTTGTTCCTCGGCTTTCTTTTCGTCCTCGGTTTTTTCCAGGCCAGAATCTCCGCGAGTGATGTCCTTGAAATTTTTCTTGTCGTATTCCTGTAGGCCGTTCATCATGAACTCGTCCACGGGATCGGTCAGGAACAGCACCTCATAGCCCTTGGCTTTCAAGGCCTCCAGGTGCGGGCTGGATTGCACCGCTGCCAAACTTTCGCCTGTGATGTAGTAGATGTCCTTTTGGTCTTCCTTCATGCGCGAGACATAGTCCTTGAGGCTGGTGTACTGGTCAGCGCCGACAAAGGTGGAATGGAAACGCAAGAGGCTCTTGAGTTCATCGAGCCACTCCCAGTTCATGTAGAAGCCTTCCTTGAGCACGGCCCCTAACTCTTTCCAGAATTTGATGTAGTCCTCGGGTTTGTTGTCCGCCATGTTCTGTAGGGTTTCCAGAGTCTTCTTGGTCACGTGTTTGCGGATGTTTGCAATGATCTTGTTATCCTGCAAGATTTCGCGGGACACGTTGAGCGGCAAGTCCTCACTGTCCACCACGCCGCGCACAAAACGCAACCAGGTGGGCAACAGTTCCTTGCTGTCATCCATGATGAACACTCGTTTCACATAAAGTTTTAGCCCATGCGTTCGTTCGTTGGAGAAAATGTTGAAGGGCGCCTTGGAGGGAATGTAGACCAAGGACCAGAACTCTTGAGTGCCCTCTGTGTGGGTGTGTGACCAGGCAAGCGGATCGCTGAGTTGATCCATCGCGACCTGGCGGTAGAATTCTTTGTGCTGCTCTTCGGTGACGTCCTTAGGGGTGCGACGCCAGATAGCGGTTTTGTCGTTCAGACGTTCGGGGTCCTTTTCGCCATGCAACCAGATGGGATGCGTGATGAATTCCGAATATTTTTGAATGGTGGAGCGGAGCTTCCAGGCGCTGGCGTACTCCTTGCAGTCCTCGTCGTCCTTGAGATGCACGGTGATGCGGGTGCCGCGAGCGTCTTTCTCTGCCGGTGCAATTTCGTAATCTCCAGCGCCCTCGGAGGTCCAGAGCCAAGCCTCGTTTTCGCCGGCCTTGCGGCTTAGCACCTCGACCTTGTTGGCCACCATAAATACGGAATAAAAGCCCACGCCAAACTGGCCGATCAGGTTCACATCGTTTTTGGCGCCTGCGTCCAGATTTTTCATGAATGCCTTGGTGCCCGACCGCGCAATGGTTCCCAGATTGCCCATCAGGTCCTGTTGGTTCATGCCAATGCCGGAATCTTCAATGACAATGGTTTTTTCCTTCTCGTCTACGTGAATGTCGATACGTAGATCCGCGTTACCTGCGAGTAGGTCGGGTTTGGTGATTGCCTCAAAGCGTACCTTGTCCAATGCGTCGGCGGCGTTGGATACCAGTTCGCGCAGGAAGATTTCCTTGTGCGAATACAGGGAGTGGATCATGAGTTGAAGAAGTTCGCGGACTTCGGTCTGGAATTCATGTTTTTCGGCTGTGGCCATGTGAGTGATCTCCTTGCGTTTCAAAATCAAAAGAACCGTTTCACAATAGAACGGTCTATGGCTTTCCCGGAATGAATATGCAAAATTCTTGCCGGAACGATGACTGGTTTAGAAGAGCTTTCTCCAGGCGCCCACGGCGATATAGATACCGACGCCACTGACGGCAACGCCGAAAATGAGCCGAAGGTACAGGGGCGGCAGTTTCTTAGCGATTAAAGCACCAAACCAGGCGAAGAGAACGAAGGACAATGCGATGGTAATTGCCGCATGGACATGGACATGTCCGTCCTTATAATATTGAAGTACGGCAGCGATTCCGATGGGCATGAGCAATACAGCGAGGCTTGTGCCTGTAGCGGCAAGCTGGTCGAATCCGGCGAATAACACCAATGCTGGGACAATGACAATTCCTCCGCCGATGCCGATCAAGCCAGAAAGGACTCCAGCGCAGGCGCCGATGGCAACAAAAAGCAGAATGGACTGGGGCATAAAAACCTCATTCTGGAGTGAATGCGGCAGAGAATATAAGATTGTTCCGATTTTTTGGGGGAAACAGGGCTTTTCACTCAGAGGCAGAAGGGGTAGATGGTGCTCGATCCGACTCCAGGGCTCACGATTGAATAACCGTTTTCGTCTCTTTTTGTTGCTATTTTCCTGCTATGACCATTCTCTTCTGGATTGGATTCCTTGCTTTTATTGGCTGCCTTCTGGCATTGGACCTGGGCGTGTTTCATAAAACGGATGATGAGCCTACTGTCGCCAGTGCTTTGCGGTGGACTTTTGTTTGGGTGCTGGTAGGCCTTTCGTTTGCGGGGTTCATTTACGGAGCATACGACCATCATTGGTTCGGGATCGGTTTAGATGTACAAGGCAACCATTTGCGTGATGGAAGACTCGCTGCAGTGGATTTCGTCACCGGCTATCTTATTGAATATTCCTTATCGTTGGACAACATCTTTGTGATGGCGATGATCTTCAGCTTTTTTGGAATTCCAGGGAAGTACCAGCATCGGACTCTGTTTTGGGGCATCTTGGGGGCGATTGTGCTGCGGGCTGCCTTGATTCTTGCTGGGACGGCTTTGGTTCGTTCCTTTGATTGGATTTTGTATGTGTTTGGCGCCTTCCTGGTTTTTACTGCGGTAAAAATGCTTTTCAAGGGAGATGAGGAAATCGATCCAGAGCATAACTGGGTTGTGCGGGCGGTGCGTAAAATTTATCCCGTCAGTGCTAATTTGGATGGGCATCGTTTTATGACACGACTTCCCGATGGCAAAAAGGCAGCAACGCGTCTGCTGCTGGCTTTGGTTATGGTGGAAAGTACGGATGTCGTGTTTGCTTTAGATTCCATTCCGGCGATTTTTGCCGTAACCACTGATCCGTTTCTCGTGTTCACATCGAACATTTTTGCGATTCTTGGATTGCGATCTTTGTTTTTTGCCTTAAGCGCCATGCTGGATAAATTTCATTTGCTGAAATACAGCATCGTCGGAATTTTGGCTTTTGTTGGTTTGAAAATGCTCGTGGCTCATTGGCTTCATCTATCATCGCCTGTTTCGTTGGCTGTGATTGTCGCTGCTTTGGGACTTGGCGTTTCTTTGTCTCTTCTCTTCCCAAAGGCGAAATCCAGATAGAACCCTAGGATTCTTCTAAAATTAGTTTTAAAGCCATTTCGAGCGAGATTAATGAGCCCAAAAGGAATAGGGGAAGCGACCCCGGAGGCTGTTTTCTGTACGTCGAGGACTGGGTCGCCTGGAGCAGAGGAGTGCACGAAAAAATGGAGGTCAAAAGCCTTGGGGCACAAGCTGATTTGTCCGTTCGAGCATGCTCGGTTCCTGGCAGAGATTCAAGTTTCGGCCTTTGTCGCACTAGCGACATTGTCGGTTTTGGGGGACGCATCGAGGAGGAGTCGGCCTGGTCAACAGGGGTTTAGGACAAACATTTTCCCGTCGCTGTTGGCGTAGTTTTGGTTGCGTGAAAGTGGGTGACTAAGGATTCTCGCTTTTGGGCATTGACCTAAAACAGAGGTTTTCTAAATTATTGGTGACTCAACCCAAGGATATTCATGGCCAAAGAAAAAGACATCCCCGCATCCATTGACGCCCGTGGTTTCCTCCGGTTTGTGGCTGAATCCACAACCGACCAGAAGGCATTTAAATTTCCATTTGTCAACATCTTTGTCGATCCTATCGGGCGTCGTGTGGCGCTTGAGTTGGTCAAGACGGAAAAGCCTGGTTCGTTTCGTATTGTGAACCATGATGGCCGTCGCCTTGTGTTTATTAAGGGCGCCATTAACAAGGCGAAAGGAACGATGAAAGCCGGTTCGTCTACGTTGTCTCAGGAAGGGAGTAAGTATATCCTTTCTTTGAGTAAGACGACAAAGGCTGGGGCTTGGCAATTTTTCCCTTGCCGCAATTCTCCTTCTATCCCGATGGCGTCTTTGGACTCCCGGGGTACGTTAATTCTCGATCGCAACTGCACTTCCTCTTTAGGAATCCCCGTTTTTAATTCGGCTGACGTTGATTTCGATAAGAGAACCAACAAAATGTCTCTGGATTTTAAAAAGGATAAGGGACAGTTGAATGTTCGCTCTGTAGGCACTCACGCAAATATTTCTTTAATGGGATCTTTGCGTCAGAATGGCAAACCCCTTCCCAAGAGTTCTATACGTTTGGTTTGCGAGATTAAAAACCATAAGCTGAAATTCAGCGTGGCAGGTCTGCGCTAGTCCATTCTCGTTCAAATTGTTCCAAATATTGCTCAAGAAAGCGGTGGCGGTTTTCTGCTACCGCTTTCCCATTTTTTGTTTGCATCCGGTCTTTGAGCAAAAGCAATTTTTCATGGAAATGGTTGATGCTGGAACCTTGACTGGAAAAATAGGCGGCCGCATTAGCATGTGCTACTGGGGCCTGTTCTGGGTCATAAATGGGACGTGCGTGGCGCCCCCCGTAAGCGAAACAACGGGCAATCCCAATGGCCCCCAGTGCGTCAAGACGGTCGGCATCCTGTACAACTTTGCCTTCTAACGTACGCATTCGGGTTTCCACTTGAGCTCCCTGGAAGCTGATCCCTGAGATGATTTCTTCGATATGCCTCGTTTGGAACGGGGAAAATTGCGCCTGGTCTAGAGCTTCGCGGATCAGAAGCATGGCTTTTGTGGAATCGGGGCAAACCTTACGATCTGGCACATCATGCAATAAAGCGGCGGCTTCCACGACATAAAAATCTGGATTTCCTCCTTCCCGGTGGGCGAGGGCCAAGGCCATGCGTCGAACTCGATCCGCATGAAACCAGCCGTGCCCTGTGGTGCCCTGTCCAAGTTGGATGCGGGCAAAGGCTTCCAGGCTTTTCATGTCTACCATATGGGAACACCGTCTGGCGTTTCATTGCAAAATTGCGAGGAAAGTAGGGATTTCAGGCTGCTCTGAACTTTGCGGACCACGAAGTCGCTTTTTTCCTGCAGTGGGAAATCGCGATAAATTCCATACCAGAAAAGATCAAAGGGTTCCACCTCGGTTAACTGAATGCGATGGTGGATTTTCCCTTGAGAGAGGATTTGTACCTGAAGATTTAGCGCAATCGAGCCTTGCCGTGGTGTCATTGGCCAGCCAGGGATCCAAATTCCTAGGAACCAAGGCCAAACGAAATGTTGCTCAAAGTGAGGGTCGACCTGAATGCGAAAGGTCATTTGCGGATCGTTGGCACAGGCTGATTCGATGGATTGCGTGAATATCTTTTGTAAGAGCTGTTGTTCTGTAGGGGGGATTAAATTGCTGTCGGCTTCGATTTGAACCCTGGCTGAGGCGGAGGACGGTAGGGGTGAATTGTTCCAGTTTTCAGGACTAACAACCCTGGGGGTACAGCTGATGAACCCGCAACAAGATCCAAGGGAAATCCACAAGAGAATGCGCAAATGCATGTGGATAAGTTAAAATTGCCCAAAGAATGCCGCAAGAGAAAATCAGTCTGCCCGTTTATTTTATTTCAGATTTGCATCTGGGGGCTGCGCCGTCCGGTGCGATTCCGTATCGGGAAGAGCGAGTCATTGAACTGTTGCAACGTTGGCAGGGATTGGCGTCTCATGTGGTCTTTGTGGGGGACACCTTTGAGTTCTGGATGGAGTATCGGCATTATGTCTCTTGTCACCATTTTCGTTTTTTGCGTGCGCTGGCGGATTTGGTCGATTCCGGTGTTTCGGTTCACCTGCTTGCCGGGAATCATGACTTCCAGTTGGATGACTTTTTCCCTGCGCAGTTAGGTGTTTCCGTTCACCACACGCTGTTGTTGGAGGTTCAGGGCTTGCGTATCTGGTGCCAGCATGGCGATGGGGCTGCGCGGAGCGACTGGAAGTATCGCCTGGCTCGACGAATCCTTCGTAATCCCTTGGATGTTTGGCTTTTTCGTATGCTGCATCCAGATTGGGGCATGTCCTTGGCAAGATGGGTGGGCGGTTCCAGTCGGCGAATCAATGAGGGTGCGGATCCAAAGGAAGAGGAATATTGCGCTTTTGCTCGGGATTTCTTGGCGCGGGAACGGTATGATGCCATTGTCCTTGCGCATAATCATCATGCTGGGATTTGGCGGCATCCTGAGGGAGTCCAGGTGAATTGCGGGCAATGGCTTTTCTCGCTGCAATACGTTCGGCTTTTTGATGGGAATTTTCATCTAATGTCTGGGATGTAAGGTCTTTTATGTCTCCAAATCGTTCGACTGTTATCGGTTTGAGTCTCTGGTTTTTTTCCTCCTGCGCGCACGCACCAGTTCCAGAGGATTCCAACCAGAAGCAAAGTGATCTGCTGGTTCTAGAAAACCGAAAAATTGCCTATGTCCTGGGATTGGATTCCATTCTGTGTGCTCATGTCTCTGGGGCTCAAGGGAATGTCTATTTCGATGATCCCCTATGGAAGAACCTTCGGCGGGAAACAAGAAAACAGTTGGTGGAATGTCTAGATCTCCGTCGTAATTTACAGGTAAAGGAATTGTCTGTAAAACAACCTGGGGAAAAGGCCTGGACGGCCCGGATGAGTCCAGATGAACGGTATCTATTGATCGGGACTGTTCTGGAGGATTGTTTGGAATGCCCATTGCGGGACGTTAAGGCGCAATATCGTTTGACCCGCAAAGATTCGACGTATTTCCCTGCACGTCTTGGAGAAGACGAAATTTGGAAATAGAATTGGATGTTTCCTTTTATATTGAGAGTTCGTTCCATTTCGGAAGGCCCAAATCGTGGTTTTGCGAATTTAGATAGGGACAATGGAATTTCCTGTGGCTATCTTATTCATAGATCAAAGGAGGTTTTCCTATGAGTCGCTCTCCACAAAAACAGGCGGATAATCTTCAATTGGCCAAGGCCTTGATCCGTGCCGGTATTGCAGAAAACCTTATTCTGAAAGCCGCATCTATCACGGAGTACCAATTCCAAAAATTGCGCAGGGAGTTGGGTTTCAACGGATGAACGATTTTTTGTTTGATGCATCCTATTTTGGTTCTCGCAGGTTGGCTCGTTTCAAAGACCTTCAATCCAATGGCGAGGTGCTGGTCGAGGCTGAGGATGGGGGAAAACCCGCTCGCTTTTCCTTATCGGTCCAGGAATTCCCCTGGAACCGTTTTGCACTTTTCCTAACAAACGCTTGGTTGCACTCCACGCCGGTTCCCCGTTATTTCCGCCCCTTGAGGCGGATCCCCGACGAGGTGATTGCTCAATTGCAAAACTGTGATTCCAACTCTGCACGGGAAATTTTGCATTCTTTGCGCGTTAATGGCTTTTTCCCTCCGATTCGTGCTTCAAAAGCCACTGCTTACGGAATAGGCCGGCCGCAAAATTCCGGTCACCGTGGGCGCCCGTAACGCGATGGCAAGGGATTACCAGCAAGAGTGGATTGGCTGCACAGGCTCCACCAACGGCCCGTGCGGACGGAGCACCAAAGCCGGTGAGTTGAGCTAGTTGTCCGTAAGTGATTTGCTGAGCTATGGGAATTTTTGTGATTCCGTCCCAGATTTGCTGGCGAAAAGAGGACCCTTGGGGAACTTTGGAAAGTTGTTGAATTTGCTGTTCCCAGGAGGGCCAATCTTTTGCCCAGTAGGCATCCAGAGCGTCGCGTAACTGGATCAACCAGGGTTCACCATCTCCGATGGCGCTTGGTCTTTGGGGTGACCAATTGAGAGAGAGCAAACCAGAAGAACCCGCTTCTGCATACAACGAGCCCAGCGGCGAGGGCAATGTTTTCAGGCTCATAGCGAGGTTCGCATGGGCAAATGCAACTCCGCCCGCAACCCCGGATTGGCGTTGATGAGTGACAAACGGATGTTCAATAGTTGTGCGAATCGTTGCACCATGGACAGACCGATGCCGGCGCCACTGGTGCGACGGGTCATTTCGTTTTCCACCCGGTAGAATTCCTGAAGCACATGGCCGAGTTCTGACGGGTGAATTCCAGGACCGAAATCGCGGACGTAGATCATCATGTCGTCGCGTTTTACTCGCAGGCCGACTTGAATCTTTTTGGGTTCGTGGTCCTTGGCAAATTTAAAGGAGTTCTCCAGGAGATTCATCAGAATTTGGTACATAGCGTCGCGGTCCAGAAAAATTTCCTCATCGCAATCATCCAGAGATTTTTCCAGGGAGAATCCGGCGCGTTCGATTGTGGGAGTGTACTTGACTAGAAATTCGTCTAGGAACCGTTCTGGATTGGTTTGCTGCAGATGGATAGGCCAACGGCGACGGTCTAGATTGGAAATGTTCAGCACGTTTTGAATCAGGCGGGCTAGACGTTCTGTTTCGCTGGCGATCATGTTGTAGTAATGCTGTCTTTTTTCTTCTTTGACCACCCATTGATTTTGGAGAAGCTCCGCATACATTCGGATCGCCGTCAGGGGCGTTTTTAGCTCATGGCTCACTGCGGAAATGAAGTCCTGACGTTTTGCACTGTTCCGCATTTGCGTGGCGGTGATTTTGTAAACGCCAAAAAGACCAACCGCCAGAACGAGGACCATGGTGAGCCCCAACACCAGCACCATGCCACTTCCAGGTGGATGTTCCGCCCGCAGCATGAAAACGGAAATGCCCATATCTTGCAGGGGAAATTGTAATGGTGAATTCAGTAATAAATCTCCGCCTTGTAGAGGCGAGCAGAATCGCGCCAAGGTTTTTTTGTCATCATGAAATTCCAGACGCAGCATATTTTCTTCCGACGTCAATTGCAGTTCCTTGTAAACAAGGTTGCCCAGATATTCCTCCAGATTGACCACAAATCCCTGCATAAATTTTTGGTCGCTACGCCAGACATTGCGATAAAAGACGATGTATTTGGAATTGAATCGGGCCTGGAAGGGTTCAATCTCTACATCAAACGCGTTATCATCCTGCTCCACTGGTGAGGCGTTTTCCCGTCCCTCATGGGAGAGCCGTCCAGACTCCACATCGAAGACGATGGCTTCTTTTGCAGAGGGGGTTTCGTAGCGCTTTTCAAATGGACGGCCCTTTAACGCCGCCTGGGTGGGAATATCCTCGTTTTTTTCTGGCTGTAGGGAGTCTGGAGAAAAGACGTAAGGGTAGCTCGATACGCGGCGCCGGACCACGTTGTTTTGAAAATCCATCTCCATCAGGACTTGTTTGATTTGGTCGCGCACGGCCTCGCGCCCGCTGCGGTTCTCCACCGCAATTTTTTCCAGAAGCCCATCAGGCAATACTGGTGTGCGGATGCTGCCATCGGGTTCCATCTGGAAGTAACCCACCATGCCCGCATAATGGCTATGGATGGGATAATGAGCTAGGTCGGAAAGGGTGACTCCTTCGCCCCCGATCATGGGGACCGCACGGATGAAGCGGTACTCGGAATAGGATCGACGTTCCTCGATGGCTAAGTCGTCATAGATGCGCTGGTTGAGCAT
>DATIQS010000190.1:0-12480 GCA_035470605.1 Fibrobacteraceae bacterium | reverse complement strand
GAAGTGGATCGATTTTCTCCACTGCACGATGATTGTCTGCCACATGACTGTGCCGGATTGATCCTCGGCGGTGGTTATCCCGAATTATATGCGCAGACTCTTTCTCTGAATACCGCGATAATGCAGTCCATTCAACGACATTGCGCACAAGGGATGGTCATCTATGCAGAATGTGGCGGATTGATGTATCTCTCCGCAGGGATCATTTGCGGAGACCAGCGGCACCCCCTGTTGGGGATTTTGCCGAGCTGGGTAGAGATGGGAGACCGCCTGCGCCGTTTAGGCTACGTGCAAGCACAGTTGCAACAGGATTGCCCCTTGGGCCAGGCCGGTGAGGTGCTGCATGGGCATGAGTACCACTATTCTCATCTGCTGAAAGAACCTGCTGGTTGGGAGCCTCTTTATCTCTGCCGGGATGTTCGCGGTGCCGAGCCCCGTGCCGAGGGATGGTGGAAAGGAGATGTCACTGCAAGTTATGTGCATTTGGCCTTGGAGGCGCTTCCCCAGACTCTGGATTCCTGGGTGAAACACTGCACCCAAAAGGAAAATTTTGCATGACCGACCCAACACGCCAGGCCCGAATTACTCAGATTCCCGCAACGGCCCTGCAAGGGGAAAACATTGAAGCAACCTCTTTGGCCTGCATTCAAAAGTTGCTCCCCCAAGGGAAATGGACCGAGGGAGAGTGGCAGGTGGCTTGCCGCATGGTGCATGCCTGTGGAGATCCGGCTATCGGCGCGGATTTGCTTTTTCAGCATCACGCGGTGGAGGCGGGGATTATCGCTCTTCAGAAAGGTTGTTTCATTTATGCGGATTCCCACATGCAACGCGCTGGCATTTCCTTGTCCCGCCTGCGCCAGATTCGCCCAGACTGGAGTGCCGAACAGATTCTCTGCCATGTGGCGGACCCCGATGTGGCCGATCAAGCCCGTGAGCATCATTTGGCGCGTTCCCTCTTTGCCCTGCGTAAGGCTGCGCCGCATTTGCAACAGGCCATTGTTGCCATTGGGAATGCCCCGGTGGCCCTGCTGGAACTCAATCGACTCATCCTCGAAGAAGATCTGCGTCCGGCTTTGGTGATTGGAGTTCCGGTTGGTTTTGTGCATGTGGAAGAAAGCAAAGACGAGTTGGTCTCTCTCCCGGTCCCAGCGATTTCCCTGCGCGGTCGACGCGGTGGTAGCTCCTTGGCGGTTGCCGCTCTGCATGCTTTAATGATTCAAGCCATATCCCAGAGGAAGCCCCATGAATAACTCCCAACCCACGATCCTTTTTCTCGGCCATGGTTCCCGCGCACCGGGCGCCATGGAGGGGATGCAACAAGTCGCCGAAACCTTGCAACAAAAATACGCCGTGCGCGATCTGGTGATGTGCACCATGGAAGGCCTGGGGTTGAATCTGCGCGACGCCATTCGCAAATGTTATGCGCAAGGATGCCGCCACATGCTGGTGGTACCCTTTTTTCTACATAGCGGGAATCATCTGTTACTGGATGTGCCCGAGATGTTGAACGAGGCGCGGACAGAATTTCCAGACCTGGCCATCCACCAAGGACGGCATCTGGGAGCCGATCCCGCGTTGGCAGAACTTGCCTTTCGTCGTATTCAGGAATCCTTGCTCGATTTGGAAGCGTCGCCGCAATGAACGTCTGTTCTCCCCAAGGCCGTATGGGCATCACCACAGGCACCTGCGCCACTGCAGCAAGCCTCATGGCCGCCTTGCGCCTGCTGGGAGAGTGGCACCGCAACCAGATTCCGGTGCGCCTACCCGATGGTTCGGACGAATCCATTCCGGTGTTGGAATCCGGTTGCAGGAACGACCTCGCTTGGGCGGTAGTGCGCAAGGATGCGGGAGATGACCCCGATGTCACCCATTGTGCCTTGGTGCGCGCCGATGTGCGCCGTAGCGATACACCTGGGGTTCGTTTTCTTGCGGGGAAAGGGGTGGGTACGGTCACCCGACCTGGGTTGCAGATTCCTCCAGGGGAACCGGCGATCAATCCGACTCCGCGACGCATGATTTCCGACCACCTGTTGGCGCTTGGGCCCGCTTGGGAGGTGACTCTTTCTGTGAAAAATGGAGAAGCGCTCGCCCAGCAAACCTTTAATCCTCGGTTAGGAATTGTCGGAGGCTTGTCGATTTTAGGTACCAGCGGACGGGTTCGTCCCTTTAATCATCAAAGCCAGCTTTGCTCGATTCATTGTGCCGTTGGTGTGGGTCGTGCGGCACAACTCCAGCGCTGGGTGCTCGTGCCTGGGCACTTTGGTGAAAAAGCCGCTCGGGACCATTACCGTATCCCCTCCGATCTCGCGTTGTTGGAGGTGGGCAATGACTGGGGCTATGCGCTTGATCTTTTATGCGCAGAAACACCGCAGGCGGTTTTGCTGGTCGGGCACCCGGGAAAGCTGGCCAAGTTGTCGCAGGGATATTGGGATACGCATAGTAGCCGTTCTCCTTCGGCGTTGCCAGGTATTACAGCTGAATGGTGCCAGGCTGGACATCCACTTCCACCGAACCTGCAGACGGTAGAGGGATTCTGCGCCGCCATACAAGATCACCCTGCGGCGCAAGCTTTTTTCCAACAAGTCGCGGAACAGGTGGCCAACGCCGTGGCAGAGCGATTCAAGCGCCTCTGTCCGGTGGCTGTTTCCCTGTGTGATATGCGCGCCGAAATTTACGGAGAATCGACGGAGATCCTCGCATGGAAATAAAACCTGGACGCCTGTACTTGCTGGGATGCGGTCCCGGACATACGGATTATGTCACGCCTTTGGTCCGTCAAATAGCAAACAACGCACAATGGTTAATCGGCAGTCCCCGTATGCTGGAACTCTTCCCGAAAAGTCCTGCCAAGCGCCTAGTCCATGAGCGCAACCTGCCGGAACTCCTCGCCCAGGTAAAAATTTTTTTATCTGCAAATCAGACCGTCGCCTGGCTCTGCACGGGCGATAGCGGTTTCTACAGTGTGGCCCGGGTCGCCTTGAAAACGTTGGGGCATTCCGCTTGCATTTGTGTTTCAGGCATTTCCTCTGTGCAAGTGGCCTGTGCCCGTCTGGGATTGGATTGGTCATGTGTACGTATGGTCAGCGCCCATGGCCGCACACCTGATATCCCAATTTTGGATGCCCGAACGGCTTTGGCTGTATTAGCGGGCAGTCTGGAACAATTCCCTTTTTTATTGGAGAGCGCCAGGATGTGGCAACCCACGCATCGTCTCTATGCCTGCGCCGATCTCACGTTGGATACTGAAGTGATTCAAGAAATCGTTCCAGAAGAAATTGAGGATTGGGTAAGCCATCCCCGCGTCATTTTTCTCTGGGTCCCCCGGGAGGAGATTTATGCCTAAATCGGGAATTTTGTATGGAGTCGGCGTCGGTCCGGGAAATCCCGACTGGATTACCCTGCAGGCGGCGAAAATTTTAGGTCAGTGCTATCATGTCGTGGCCCCACGCGCCAGCATCAAGCAGGAGAGTCTGGCCCTAGAAATCGCCCGGCCGCATCTGCGTGCGGATGTCTTGATCCACGATCAGGTGTACCCCATGAGCCGTGACCCCCAGGTGTTGCGACAGGCCTGGAACCAGGCCGCCCAGGAAATTCGTCCCTTGCTGGAATCTGGCGAGGATGTGGCGTTTATCACCATTGGCGATGCTCTGCTGTATTCAACGTTCATTTATTTGCAACGCGCTCTACAATGTGAGGCACCTCATATACGCAGTCAGGCCATCCCAGGGATCCCGGCCTTTATTGCGGCGGCATCTCTGACCAATACGCCTTTGGGAGAAGGCCAGCAACCCTTGGTGCTGGTCCCGGTGACGGGCGATTCGCAACAACTCGACTGGGCTCTGCAAGGCCAGGGGACGGTGGTGCTCATGAAGGCTGGAGAGCGCTGGCCAGAGGCCCGTGCGACTTTAGAGTCCCACCAGGCTCTGCAACGGGGGACCCTATATCAACACGTGGGGCAAAAAAAACAGCGCATCGAACCTCTCGCGCACTTTCTCGACACAGAAACCTCTCATCGCGCCTATCTGTCCCTGGCTATCATCCCCCCGGAGCAAAAGTCATGAAACCGTGCGATTTCTGGTTCGGAGTCGAGGTGCTCTCGAACCTTCACCCTAGATTCTATACCCCGCACTTTTTCCCAAAGGCCCCCTCCCTATGATCTACTTTGTCGGTGCTGGACCGGGTGACCCGGAACTTCTTACGCTGAAAGCAGCGCGCCTCTTGCGGCAGGCACAGGTTTGCGTCTATGCCGGTTCTCTCGTCGCCGCAGAAATTTTACGTGAACTGCCAGCGGACTGCATCCGCCACGATAGTGCCGAACTGCATTTGGAACAGATCGTCGCGATTCTGCGCGATGCGCACGCCCAGGGGAAAAATGCGGTGCGCCTGCATTCTGGAGAACCTGCGCTCTACGGAGCCATCGCCGAACAGATGCGTAGTTTGGATGCCCAAAAAATTCCTTATACGCAAGTCCCTGGGATCTCTTCTTTTCAGGCGGCGGCAGCGGCTTTGCAGGTGGAACTCACCGTTCCCGAAGTGGCGCAGACCGTTGTTCTCACCCGATCTCCAGGACGCACTCCCATGCCGGGAGAAGAGACCTGGGCACAGATTTTCCGGCCCGATGCCACTTATTGCCTCTTTCTCTCCGTAGATCAAATCGCCAAGCTGGTCCCGCAAATCGCGGAACGCATGGGGTTCGACTGCCCCTGCGCCGTTGTGTATCACGCCTCCCGGCCTGACCAGCAGATTTTCCAAGGGACTCTGGAAAATATCGCGGCGCAAGTGGAGGCAGCGGGCATCCGTAGCACAGCGCAAATTCTCATCGGTCGGGCCTTATCCAAGCGTCTTCCGGCCTCTTCCCGTCTTTATGCCCAGGATTTTTCCCATGGATTCCGTGCTGCGCCATAAAGCCCTCGCATTGGTGACCTTCAGTTCCTCCGGCCGGATGGTCGCCGAGCGGTTGCTGCTCACCTGGCCCCAGGCGCGACTGTTTTTGCACCAGAGCCTTGATTCTGGGCCGCAATCCTTTGTGCGTGTTTTTGACTTGGTCGCCCAGCGGTTTCACGACTTCCAGGGCTGGATTTTTGTTGGACCTTGTGGGGTGGCGGTACGCGCCATTGCCCCCCATCTGCGTTCCAAGCTCAGCGACCCAGCAGTGGTCGTGGTGGACGTGGGGGCGCGTCATGTGATCAGTCTGGCGGGTGGACATGAAGGCGGCGCCAATGAACTCGCCAACGCGGTGGCGAACGATCTCGCCGCAATCCCAGTGATTACCACCAGCAGCGAAGCCGAACGCACCCTGATCGCCGGTATTGGATGCCGCAAGGGGTGCTCCGCACAAACAATCATTTCCCTGTTGGACCAGGCGCTGGAACAGGTCCAAGCCGCGCGCACAGAACTGCGCTGTCTCGCCACCGCCCGCCTCAAAGCGCATGAACCAGGCATCCAGCAAGCCGCAGAAATGCTGGGAATTCCATTGCGCCTGCTGTCGCATTCCGCCATCCAGCGCATCGCTCCTTTGTGTGCCCACCAGCCTGGCGTACAACGCCGGGTGGGTTTGCCCGCTGTCGCTGAACCCGCCGCCCTGCTGGGTGGCGAAAGGACCCAATTATGCCTCAAGAGAATTGCACAGGCCGGAGCCACGGTGGCGCTGGCCCGGGAAAATTGCTGGTCGTGGGACTGGGACCCGGAAGTGTAGGGGATCGGACCTGTCGTGCGGTGGCCGCCATCCAGTCTGCAGATGTGGTGATGGGCTATCGCACTTATCTGCGCGACCTCGCGGATTTGCTGGATGGGAAAGAAACCTTCGCCTCCTCTATGTTACAGGAAGAGGAACGTGTCGTCGCAGCCATTGACGCCGCCAGTGTTGGGAGACGTGTCGCCTTGGTGTCCAGCGGGGATGCCGGGGTTTATGGCATGGCGGGTCTCGTGCTGGAAATGCTGGAGAGGCGCCATCTTCAACTCGATTTGGAAGTCATCTCTGGAGTGAGCGCGGCCAACAGTGCCGCCTGTCGTCTGGGAGCGCCCCTGATGCTCGACTACTGTTGTATCAGCCTTTCCGACTTGCTGGTCCCCTGGGGGCAAATCGCCCGTCGTTTGAGCGCAGTGGCCCAGGCCGACCTGGTGCTGGCTCTTTATAATCCACGATCACAGAAACGCAGACAACCTTTGGAAGAAGCTGTACGCATTTTGCGGGAGTTCCGTTCCGCTTCTGTACCTGTAGGGATTGTGGACCACATTGGCCTGGCTGAAGAAACCGTGAGCCTTACCGATCTGGGACACCTTTTGGAACAACGAATCGGCATGCGTAGCACAGTCATCGTCGGAAATAGCACCACGCGTTGCTACCAGGGCTGGATGTTCACGCCGCGCGGTTATGCGCTGGAGCCACCGTGCGCACCGTCCTGTTGATCGGAGGAACATCGGATGCGGCCCACATCGCGCAACGTCTGCTGGACGATGGCGATATCGTGTTGCACTCTGCCTGGTCCCAGGATCCGGTGTTGCCAAATCACCCTCATCTGCTACGCCGTCACGGGGCTTTGGATGCCGAGGGTTTTGTGCAATTGGCGCGGACGTATCAGATCGTGGAGATCGTGGACGCCTCTCATCCCTTTGCCTGTGAGGTCCAGCGCAACGCTCGTCAGGCCGCGCAGATGTTGGGCCTTCCTTACCTGCGCCATGAACGCTCTGAAATCGCTGCAGATTGGGACGATGTCCTGTGGGCCCGAAATCACACCGAGGCTGCGGAATTGGCAGTGCGACAAGGGGGTCCCATTTTGCTCACCATAGGTTCCCACTCCGTGGCCATGTATGCGCAAGAGGCCCTACGGGAGCGCACTCCTTTGTTTGCGAGGATTCTGGATGCTCCAGAAAGCCTGCGTCTCTGCTTGAATGCAGGAATCCCCCGCGAACGGCTTTGGGTGGCACGAGGTCCGTTTTCGCTAGAGGACAATCTGGCCGCTCTCAAATGGAGTCAGGCACGGACTCTTGTGAGCAAGGATAGCGGAAGCGAAGGCGGGGTTCCACAGAAACACGCCGCCTGCCATATCGCTGGGGTACAAATGATTTTGGTGCGGCGACCTAAAGTTCAGGTCGAATCTGCCGATATATAGAACCCATTGGTAGCATTTCATCAATGTGGGATACGTACCAATCACGCTCATTCACGGAGGAAAGAGCCATGAGCAACGCAGATTTGGTCAATTCTGTCACCGGAGACAGCCTCAACCAGATTGAGGCCACTATGCTGAAAAAAGCCCAAACCGCAGACGCCTCCCAAGTGCAACAACTTGTGGACCAGTTGCCCAAGGCCAATCCGGCAGGCATGGGCACCCAGGTGGACACCACCGCCTAAATCGAGAACAGTCTTTTGAATTATGCCAGGCGGGTCTTGTAGGGCTCTCCTGGTTTTTCCCGTACATAGCGGGGAACCAGATAACCCGGTAGACACCGGGTGAGTGCTTCGTGGATTCGCCGCCCTCGACGCACCGGCACTTCGAAATGAGCCGCCCCTTGAGCACGGTCCAATTGGTGTAAATAGTAGGGAACGACCCTCTGGTCAGCCAATTTTTCCGACAATTCCGCTAACGCCTTTACGGAGTCATTCACCCCTTGCAGCAAAACCGACTGGTTGAGCAAGGTAAAACCATGGGAGGCCAATTCAGCAAACACACGAGCGGATTGAAGGTCCAGTTCCTGAGCGTGATTGACCTGGGACACGAGAACCTTGGTGCGGGGGAATAAGTCCAACGCATCGAAAAGATCCGACGAAAAACGACTGGGGAGCGCTACAGGTAAACGCGTATGAATGCGCAGACGACGCACATGCGGAATCTCGGCCAACATGACGAGAAGGTCCGCAAGAGGAGCGTCATCCATTAACAAGGGATCTCCACCACTCAGAATCACCTCTGCAACAGAAGATTCGTTTTCAAGGAAATTTTGCAAACGTTTTTGCAGACCGCGGGAATGAATTCCTCGGTACGGATAAGCCCGGCGAAAGCAATGGCGGCAATGCATTGCACAAGACCCCGTAGGCAAAATCAAAACCCGCCCAGCATACTTCCACAAAATTCCATCAGAACACTGAGCCTCCGCATCCCCCACCGGATCCGCACCAAATCCAGGCACAATGCACGTTTCCGATTCCGTTGCCAAAACCTGTCGCAGCAAGGGGTCTTGAGGGTCCTTTGGATGGATCAGGCTCGCATAATGACGAGAGACCAATGTCGGGAATTCTCGATTTTCCTCATTCCAAAGGCTTCGGGAATCCAATCCCACAAATTGCAACAAAGCACCGATATTTCGAATGGATTGGACCAAATCGGATTTCCAATCCATAGTCGCGGTTTGGAGGGATGAATGCATAAAATTATCTTTGCAGACCTTTAACAACAGAAGGCAGGATCCCCATGGGTACCATTAGCACCAATGAATTCCGCAAAAAGTTAAAAATTATGCTCGATGGCCAGCCTTATCTGATCATCGAAAACCAGTTTGTGAAGCCAGGCAAAGGCCAGGCCTTCAATCGGGTACGAGTCAAAAACCTGCTGACCAACCGAACCATTGATCGGACCTTCAAATCCGGCGATACGGTAGAAGAGGCAGAAGTGCCGCAAACGGAAATGACCTATCTCTATAACGATGGACAAAACTGGGTGTTCATGGATAAAGCCACCATGGAAACGGCAGAAATCCCGAAGGACGCGCTTCAAGGTGCCGACCAATGGCTTCTGGACAACACAGACGTCCAAGTGACTTGGTTTGATGGGAAGGCCATCGAAGTGATTCCTCCCACCTTCATGGATCTGTTAATCGTGGAAGCCCCCCCCGCTGTTCGCGGCGACACCTCGGGGAACGTGATGCGTGATTGCACCCTGGAAACTGGCGCGATCGTTCAAATCCCGCTATTCATCGAATCCGGCATGAAAATCAAAGTGGACACCCGTACCGGCGAATACGTCGAACGCGCCAAGTGATGGACATGAGCCCTTCGTGGAAACCTTGCGCCACTCCTGAACTGTGGCGCCAGCGCATGGACCTGATTCAACAAATCAGGTCTTTTTTCGCGTCCCGGAGTATTTTGGAGGTCGAGAGTCCGATTTTATCCCACTGCATGGGAAGTGACCCCCAGATCGACTATCTGGAAACGCGTTCCTTTGTCGATGGCCCTGTTCATAATCCAGGCGAAGCCCTCTATCTGTGTACCAGTCCGGAATTTCACATGAAGCGATTGCTCGCTGCCGGCTGGGGCGATATTTGGCAACTTACGCGAGCCTTCCGGGGTGGAGAATCCGGGGCACGCCATAATCCAGAATTTTCCATTCTAGAGTGGTACCGGGTGGAATGGGACTGGAACGCCTTGATGAATGAAGTGGCTGAGTTATGCGCTACCCTGGCTGGAAATCTGGATGGACGCGGTGCACAATTGGCACGAAGCTCTTTTATGCGCACGACCTGGCGAGAGGCCTACGTGCGGCATTGCGGCCTGGATCCTGTGGGCGCCAGCGACGATGCCCTTCTGGAATGTGCACGTTCCCAGGGGATTTCCCTGGTGGGCCAACCATCTCGTCAGGTTGTTTTGGATTCGCTGATGGTTCTTGTCATTGAGCCGCGCTTGGGAAAACGAGGCCCTGAATTTCTGACCCGCTATCCAGCGGAGCAAGCGGCCCTGGCACAAGTTGAAACGGACGCCTCGGGTTGGCGCTGGGCACGCCGATTTGAACTCTATTTGGATGGCGTGGAGCTCGCCAATGGATACCAGGAACTCTGCGATCCTGACGAACAAGCGAATAGATTTGCCACCGATTTGGAACAACGAAAAGAGATGGGGAAACGCTGCCCTCCTATAGACGAATCCTTCCTAGATTCATTGCGTCACGGCTTACCCGCATGCAGCGGAGTGGCTTTGGGAGTAGATCGCCTCGTCATGCTACTGCTCGACAAGGAGAGCATCGCGGACACGTTGACCTTCCCGATCGATCGGGCTTGAGCCAAAATCGGCCAACCATCATTTTAGGGCTCCTGTGTGGGAAATTCTGGTAGCTCATGCCGAAATTTGGTGGCGTTCTTCAACTTAGATCCCGCAGTTGACTGGGGCGATTTTTCTGTTTTTGTTTGGCTCATTCCGGCTACGATTGCGCTCTCCTGCGCACTCAGTGGAGTATATGTCTCCGTAACCAAGCAAAGCCTTCCTCAGCTGAGGATATGTGCCAGTAACGGCTAAAGCCTAACTGGCATATCAGGACGGAGATATCATCAAAACAGATAAATCCGTCCTCAACCTACTCCAAGTAGGCCTTCCTCATAGAGGACAGCACCCCACGAAGCGGCACAGCCGCAAGTGGTTGCTCAGCCGGTCATTTTGCCTGTTTTTCTTGGTTTGCATCAATCTCGCTCGAAATGGCCTCAAAGCTAATTTTTAGAGGTGCCCATTATTAGAGGGTTAAATCGCCTGTGACAAATCAAAGGTGAATCGCGACCAGTGGAATGGTTCTAGGCCCATGTCGCTAAACGTTTTCTTCCAGGTATAGTCTAGTCGTAACGTTAAGACCTTCCAGCGATAACGAAGGCCTGTTCCTACCGCCATGTGCTGGGACCTTTCATAAATGGAGTTTTTATCCTCAACCCTCGCCCAATCCAAAAAAGTAACCAGCTGGATGGCCTTGAGAGCGTGCATTGGAAAATTTAAACGTAATTCCCCGCTGAAACGATGGTAACGAGGGGTGAGACCAAGATCGGTCTCTGTTGTGCTATCGGATGTTGCCACCTCGCGTGACGGATAGATGTTGTGATATCCGTAACCGCGCACTGAGCGAGAACCACCCTGATAGAATGTAGCCGCATCTTCTTCCGAGGCCTCCGCGATGAATCGTCCGTAATCATAGGCCATGGCGAAGAGGAGGGGACCATAAATGTGCAGATAAATCATGTTTTTAATTTCGAGATAAGGATAGGGATTTCCGAGATAGGCTGCTTCTCCAGATTCACTGACCAGTGCCTGTCCCACACCCACGGTGGGCACAATACGGACCCCTTTTGTGGGTTCAAAAGAATCGTTCGTGAAATCAATCGGTAGACTTGTTTCCATTTTGGCGCGGAATTTCTGACTCATGGGTTTCCAGATATAGCGCAGTTCTGCGGAAGTACGTGAGCGCACATGATCGGAAAGTCCAAAGGAGAGGTCGAGCTGGCCTGCAATATCGGAACGTTCTGTGATACTGTCTGGGTAGGCTTCTGGTGGCGGCAGGTCCTCGTGGCTAAATAAGATATGCCCATCTAAACGGATTGCAGTGGGGATCATTTGAATTTTGGTTCCAAACAGTAATGGGTTGGCATAGCCAATGGTGGCTTCCTGGCGATTTTGCGCGATGGACGTGAGAAGGTAGCCCTCATGAAAGGTTCCAAAAAGATTGCGGTGCCTGGTATCCGCAGAAAAACCGAAGCCGTATGTTTGCTCGAAGCTGGCTCCGAGTTTGGTCTCCCCAGGAACCCTTTCCTGAGCATGGATAAAAATATTGGAAAGCCCTGAAGTATCGCTGCGACGATAATCCTGAATTTGCATCTGAGTAAAGACCTGGGTGCCAAGAATTTTACGACGGAAATCGCTGAGATACGCGCCATCCACCGTCTGTCCCGAGCTGACTTCCCATAAGCGAGCGAACCAAGCGGTGTCCGTCAAGCCAGGAAGGACCTGTCCATGCTGCGTATTTCGTTGAATCACCACCCCAAGATCCCCCATGCGGATCTGTGGACCTGTGGTAATGCGGTAAACGACATCTACCGCTTCAGCAGACGTGTCAACACGCTCTTCGTGGTCAATACGCAGATGCAAATACCCATTCCGCCGATAAAGGGTTCGCATGGTGGCCAGGTCTTCGACAATATCCGTAAATCGGAACTGGGTTTCATGAGAGGTCCGCAATTTCTCGGCATCTAACAGTTGAATCCCATCATCCTCCATTTCCAACATGACGTGGCGAAAATGATATTTTGGGCCTTCGGTTACTGTAAAGGAGTAAATCCAGACGGAATCTGGATCCATGGATGGCACCAAGGCAACGTCAACCCCAAAAAAGCCTTCAGAGATGTAGTAGTTTTCCAGAGCGTTGCGAGCGATACGCATCAAAAAATCCCGCCGCTGGTTTTCGAGCATCCCGAACTCCTGGGGTATGCCTAGTTGATCCCGAAGATCGGTTTGAGAAAAACTCTGAACCCCCTGAAATCGAATTTCCCAGTGTATCTCTGCAGCCCACAGAGCCGAACCACACAGCAACCAGAGGAAGAACCCGATTTTTTTCATGGGACGCTCCTGGATGCCAGACTATCTTCTTCAGGGCACATGCCTAAGCCGAACAAGCAAAAATCCCAGAAATTCCAGGTGTAGTAAATGCCGATGTTCTTTTCCAACCGACTATCTTCTCCATCGGCACTCAACGAAGATTGATAACGGCGTGCCACCAGATTCCCATAAAAGTCTAG
>DATIQS010000189.1:0-3392 GCA_035470605.1 Fibrobacteraceae bacterium | reverse complement strand
ACCGATTCACGAGGCGGAGCGTCTTGGACCGGCGGGCCTATGCGCTGGACTTTACCCTCACATTATCCCGAAGCCCCACAGATCCTGATCCTGGCAAACTAACCTAGCTGGGCTCCTGCGCAAAAAAATGACATGCCATCGTCGGACGATACTTCTTTCGACCAAAGGCAGCCTCAAAGCCCTTTAATGACAACGAGTTTGCGACCTCGTTTTGAAAACGTTCTAAAGGAATCCAGCGGCAATCCGCGTGAGCTTGCCTTTTCAACTTTGCCCCGGAAGGAAGCTCCGCTAGGTATACGCCCAGCTTGATGCGATAGCGGGTGATGCTATGGCGAATTGTTCCACAAGATTCAATTTTTACATTTCTAGGAAGTAGCTGTGCGAGGAACGCGGGAGAAGGCACTGGGCTCGGCTCTATCGCATCCGTAAGAATCCAGGGGAGACGCCACTGTGCGGCCAAAAAGCCCTGCAAACTTCGATGTAACAGAATCATTCCATTGCGAATCACGCAGAAAAGAAGCCCACGAACATCCTGAGATGCGGGTTTCTCCTTACGCGGAGGCAATTCGGAGACGCTGTTTTCTGCCAAAGCGTGACAGCTTTTTAGCCAAGGACAGTGGGCGCAATTTGGATTTCGCGGAACGCATACCAATGCCCCCAGCTCCATTAAGGCCTCGTTAACTAGATGACTTGGAGCTGAAAAAGAAAACCGGCGCGCCAAATCCCAATAACGATTCTTCCAAGCAGAAGAATCCGAGGGAAGGGCCCGCCAAACGCATAAACGCGAAAAAATGCGGATTAAATTCCCATCTAACAGAGGTTCGGCTTTGTGCTGTGCCAAACTGAGTATGGCTCCCGCCGTGTATTCCCCGACTCCTGGCACACGAAGCCACCCCTCACGGTCGTGAGGGAAAGCTCCACCCTGATCCACCAAAATTTGGGCACCGCGATGCAAATTCCGGGCACGGGAATAATAGCCAAGGCCCTGCCAGTGGCGTAATACATCGGCCTCTGATGCATGAGCCAGCGCATGAATATCTGGATAGTCGTGCATCCAGATGCGAAAATGATCCTGCACGGTTTCTACACGAGTCTGCTGCAGCATAGTCTCGCTCACCCAGGTCGCGTATGGATCTCGAAAGGTGCTTAGATCCTCAGGACGCCAAGGAACATGTCGACGATGACGGCGAAACCAGGTGATGAGCTGCCGAGACAGGACCCGGAGTTCAGCGACTGCGGGTAGCCAATTTGCTAAGGAATTCCCATTGTGCGTCACAGGCGTTCTCCAGACTAAAACGACGGGACTGTTCCCAACAGCGACACCGAAGCTCCGTGTATGCCTCCGGCTTTTCCCTGCGAAATCGGGCGACCTCAAGCATCGTCTGAACCCACGCCGCTTGATCGCGAAAAGGAATGACCACGCCACAATCGGTGCCTTCCACAATGTCCTTGGGCCCACCACGATCAGAAATCAAAGCAGGCGTGCCGCTGGCCAGGGATTCGACGATCACATTGCCAAAGGTATCGTTCCCACTGGTGAAAAGGAAATAGTCAGCCTCTGCATACAAACTGTAAAGGGGGGCTCCTGAAAGTTGGCCAGTAAAAACCACCTCGGAGCAATCCGCCATGCGGGAGCGCATTTCCTCCAAATAGGGGCCATGCCCCACCACGAGAAGCTCCGCGTCTGGCTCCTGAGTGCGAAAACCACGCCAGGCTTCTTCCATAAAGGGAAGACTCTTTTCTAAGGATACTCGCCCCACAAAAAGAAAGCGCACCGTCTTCCCCGCTGTATGATACTGCGGCCAGAAGCCGGCATTACGACGTTCCGGGGAAAAATGAGCGAGATCGATTCCTCGGGGCAACAGCACCACCTTTTCCGATGGAAGTCCCATTTCGCGCATCACGATTTGCTGAAAATCACGCGAAGGGGTAACTACTGGGGTGGTGAGATGCGAAAAGAGCTTCACCAATTGGCCCACGTACCAGTGCATGAAGCGGACCTTAACCAGCATACGCGTGTAACCATTCGCGTCAGTTCGGTAGTGACTGATCACGGGGATGCCCAAAATCTTGCAAATACACATCATCACCCAGGAGCCTGGATTTGGGGTCTCCAATTCCACCAGATCCGGGGGATAACGTTTAATCCAACGGAGAAGAGGTTTCATGTGGGGGATGGACAACTCGCTATCTGGATACCCAAGCTGGGGCATGGCAAAAATCAAGGGGAAGAGCACAACGAAATGGTTTTCCGCCTTGCCGCCTTCGCGGAAACGATGCACAGCACCAATCAGATGCGCCTTTCGCCCCTTTCCGATCTGCGTTTTGACCGTCAACCGAATGTTATTCGCTATTCCATTGACCTCATCCAAAGTATCCGACCAAAAAACAATGCGGGGGTCGGCAGGGTCTTTCGAACGTTTACGCAATTGCTGACGCAAGCGCAGGAGACGAGGCAAATACAAGAAGGCCTGTCCAAAAACAATGGGGGGAATGAGGAGAACCCCGAGAACCGGATTTTCGGTGCAAATGCGAAAATACCGTTTGCGGAAACGGCTCGTGATAATCCGGCCAGCAACAGGGCGCGCGGCCTTGTCAGGCGTGGTAACGATTGTAGGCGACACAGTCTGCGTATGCGGCTCCTTTTCCTCCAAAAATGTCCAAAGCACTACCGATGGTGAGGTCCACCTTATCCTCTGAAATTTGCGCGCAATGTTCCAAATCTTCCAGATTGCGTGCGCCCCCCGCATAAGTAACCGGGATAGGGCTATGTTCGGCCAAAAAACGAATCAAATCCTCGTCCATACCGGCCTGGCGCCCTTCCACATCGGCAGCATGTATCAAAAATTCAGCGCAATAGGTGGACAACAAATCCAAGGTTTTCGGTTGAATCTGCACTTCTGTGACCACCTGCCAGCGCTGCGTTGCGATATTCCAACCATGAGAGGTCCTACGGCAACTTAAATCCAGCACCAGTCGTTCTCGCCCGATCCTGGAGACCAGTTCTACGAGACGATCCAAACGCAACGCTCCATTCTGAAAGATCCAGGAGGTGACGATCACATGGGACGCCCCCGCATCCAGCCAAGAAGGAGCCACCTCTGCGGTGATTCCACCACCGACCTGCAATCCACCAGGATAGGCAGCAAGGGCCTCTCGGGCAGGCTCTTCATTTCCGGCCCCTAAAAGAATCACATGTCCACCCTGTAATCCGTCCTTTCGATACAGATCAGCATACCAGACAGCAGAGCGATCAGAGACGAAATTTGTCTGCAGCCCGCTTCCATTGTCGGACAAAGTTCCGCCGACAATCTGTTTTACACGACCATCATGAAGGTCTATGCAGGGACGAAATCGAGTCATTCAAACCCGGTGGCAACCCATTCCAGGGT
>DATIQS010000188.1:0-1719 GCA_035470605.1 Fibrobacteraceae bacterium | reverse complement strand
CCAGTTTCTGGCCCTGACGCATTGTTGATCATCCGTGCCATTAAGGATATGCGTCGCTAAATTTGAGTGCGGGTGCCCAAGCACCCGCTTTTTTCACCTGTGACAGGATGACCTTATGAACCTCCGCTTTATCCGTATGTTTCTGACCCTTCTGATCCTGACCGGTTTTCCCCTAGCCAAGGATCTCACCGTTGAGGCTACAGGGTACGGGATCAACCAAAATGATGCCACTACAGCCGCCAAACGAGAGGCGCTGGCTCAAGGAATTGGCCAATTGCTCACCAGTCAGACGGAAGTAGAAAATTTTATGGTAAAACGGGATTTGATTTTGACCCAAACGATGGGGCATGTCAAATCCTTTTCCGTGCTCAGTTCCAAACAGGGACCGGATGGAGCCTGGGAGGTCCGAATCCGTGCCCAAGTATCCAAATCTGGACTATCCAAGGACCTTGCTGCGCTGAAAATCATGATGCAGACGATAGGCAATCCCCGTGTGGCGGTCCTAATCTCAGAAACGAATATCGACAATAACGCCACCACAGCAAATAAAGCCGAAATGACGTTGTTAGACTTTCTAAAATCAAAGGATTTCCGAGTGGTGGATCCAAGCCAAGCTTTACGTTTCCGCGAAAGTTCTGATGGGGTAAAGGCCATGGGAGGAGATCCCAATGCGATTTCAAAACTAGGCTCCCTCATGAATGCCGAAGTGATTATTGTGGGAACAGCGATCGCCAAAGAGGCGGACGTTTCCAATCTTCCCGCATTCGCCAAATCTGGCATGAAGTCCGCCAGTGCTACGGTATCGTTCAAAGCCTATAACGTCACAAATCGTGAAATTTTGGCAGCCAAATCCGCCAATGGGGCAATGCCAAACATCAACGTCTATACGGCAGGAACCAATGCCATCGAAAAAGCGGTGAAAACGCTACTTACCGAAAAGGGAGGTTTTTTCGATGCCCTGGTGGAATCTTGGCGCCGAGGAGCCAATGACGGAAGCAATTACACGGTGACAGTTCATGGCGTGAATGATTTTGCTTCTGCTAAGGCCATCAAACAAGCAATTACCGCGGTTGTTTCCAACTTAAATCAACGTAATTTTGCCAAGCCCTTGTTGGAACTGGAAGTGACTCGCGGTGGCTCAGCAGACGATTTGGCAGAGGCACTGGATGGGCTGAAAACCGGAGCTGGAGTGCTAAACGTAGAGGGTGTACAGGGCCAAACCCTGAATATTTCCGTGAGATAATTTGGGCTTGCTGGAAAATCGCTCCTGCGGCTTCAGGCCACGGTCAGCCAGCGTTTGGATGCTGAATAGTCCTCACTGACGGCGGGATCGTACCCAAAGTCAGACTCTGGATGAAAAAAACGCTACACGCAAAAAGAAGCCGCACAAGCTTCTCCAGGTTCATCACTATGAACACGAGGCCGAATCGGCGATTGGCAACGCCGAAATTTCCTTCAACGTCAATGCGCCAGCTCGTTTTGGCGAACCTCCTTGGCCGCCTTCTTGCACGCAACACGATCAAGCGGAGGACAGTCTGCTGCATTCGAGGGATGCGGTGCGATTTTGTCGTTCATCTGCTGCAAGGAATTTCTCTTGATATCAGGGGTTTCTTTGCACAAAAAATCACATAATTCACATCTTTCGCCCTGTAAATACTAGGAACCATGGTGTTCGTGTACAGCTGCGAAATCTAGGTTCAAGACTCAGAGTCTGTTTTC
>DATIQS010000187.1:0-3363 GCA_035470605.1 Fibrobacteraceae bacterium | reverse complement strand
AACTTTCTAGGGAGCTGGAGAATGAGGTGTCTGGATTTAAAACCTGATCTCCGTGAACATAGGCAAGATACAGACCAGAATTTACCTTTAAGGGGTGAAGTTTAATCTATTTGCCTTGCGGCGTCCTTGGTTGTTCCCTGTGCACTTATTCTGGCGCACAATGCAACGTTCGTTGCGCCATCACATTTTTACACGGGCGTCCGCACTGAGCAATACCACTTTCTTGGCAGTGATTCCTACATTCATTCTGTTACATTCCATTGCTGGTTCCTTTGGAATCTTGGATTTGGCGGTGAATGTGTTTCCCTTGTTAAACCGGGATCTGCAGCTTGGCTTACCTATGACGGCCCTAAAACCGATCATTGGACACGCACAAACCATTGGGTTCGGTCAACTAGGTATAATCGGTTCGTTGGGACTTTTTTTCACCTTCATCCTAGCATTGGATAATCTGGAAACAAACCTGAACGTGGTTTGGCACGTTCGTTCTAACCGGAGTTTATTTCGCAAAGCTCTTGTTGCTGTTCCTTTTCTCATTTTTCTTGGCCTTCTGATCGGATTTGCCACGGTGATTCTTTCCTATTTAAAACAGTGGCTGATCCTTCTTGCGCAACAGGGGCTTATTGTTTTGCAAGGTGGTTATTGGCATTGGTTAGGCTCCAGGCTCCTCTTCCTGATAGCCCATCTTTTGTTCTGGCTAATCCTGTTCCTTTTGTTTTTTTGGCTCCCCAACACCAAAATCCGCTGGAAAATAGCCATGACTTCGGCTTTGATTACCCTGGTGGCGGCCCGCTTACTGGTTTGGGGATTTTTGCTGGTGAAAGGCCTAGTCTTCGGACGAATGTCCCTATTTTATGGTTCCCTGGCATTCATTCCTCTAGTCATGTTACTGGTTTATAGTCTGTGGTGCGTGATTTTATTCGGAAATGCCCTATGCTGGCGCCTGCATCACTGGCCTCCGCATAAATCTGCGGAAATCAAAGGAGATGATCTATGAAAATTTGGCACGTGCCGACCCTGCTATTTTGTTTGTCTGGAATCCTTTGGGCTCAATCCCCTGCTGATTCCGCGAGTCACCTGCCACACAATTGGGTAGGTTTCAATGCGGGTTGGAGCCAGGTGGCTTCGCAAAACACAATGAGTTGGGATGTCCGCATTGGCTATGTACCGGTTCCTATTCTGAGCGTAGGAATTTGGCTCGCACGTGCTGCATCTGTCTCTATTCATAGAGATTCCACGATCAATGGCGTGGGGTACTCCAGCTATGGATTCTTTGCGGAACCTGTATTTTCCCCATCCAGCCTGATTCATTTAACCATGCCCGTGAAGTTAGGTTTTTCCAATATTAATTTGTCCATTAAGGAAGAAGAGGATGTCCGCTCTGGAGGCTGGTTTTTTCAATCCGATGTCGGACTTTATCTGGAAGCCAACCTAACCCAATACACCCACTTCGCTTTGGGGGGGGGGTACGCGAAGCGAGCGGCGCCCATGGTCATAGGCTTTCCAGTGATGACTTTCGAACTTGGCATATTGATGGTACACTCAAATGGGGCGACCTGTAACCCTAACGACCGTGTTGACCGGGCAGACTTGCCTACGATGCGCCCAACAACTCCTAATGCAATGATCTGCAAACTCATCCCTCCTGATATGCCAATTCAGCTGTAGGGCAACTCTAAAAATTTACGTTGAGGCCATTTCGAGCGAGATTGATGCCTGCCAAGGAAAAATAGGCAAAACGACCAGGGGCTTACTTGGAGTAAGTTGAGGAAGGATATGTGCCAGTAGCAACTAAAGTTGAACTGGCATATCAGAACGGAGACATCAGCGTCAAGGGCCAATTCACGAGGCGGAGCGTCTTGGAGCAATGAACCTTCCCTTAATTCTAAGGGCGGGCCTTATTTGCCCCGTGAAGCCTTGAGAGCCTCAAAACCACCCGCGTTGGAAGCGTGTGTGTAACCCCAGGACTGAAGTCTTTCTAAAGCCATGCCTGCACGGTGGCCGCTACGGCAATAGAGTACGATTACGGCATTTTTGTCTGGTACTCGTGACTGAAATTCTTGGTCAAGAACCTGTAGCGGAATGTTTGTGGCTTCGGAGAGATGACCGGCATCGAATTCCTGTGGAGTACGCACATCAATCCAGATGGTATCACGCACTGCGACAGCCTGAGCCGCGGCAGGGGGCGAAGTCTGTGCTTTTTCTTTTTTCGAATCCTGGCAGGCGGCGACCTGTAGCAGAAGCAGAATGCCGAGAATCGAAAGGGACAAATTGACGCGTTTCATTGAAAATCTCCTTGTTTGTATGATGAATATACAATCAATGATCGCATGCGTTGCCCGAGAGTTCGAGTCGATTGTCCAGATAGAGCTTCACCAGTTCTTCGGGCTCCAGGGAGGGGGCGCCTATTAGTACGTGGATTCCTCGTTCTTCCAACATTTCTTTCGCTTTGCCGCCCAGGCCTCCAGCAATTACATGAGTGACTTCTTGCTCTTTCAACCAGACAGGTAAGAGTCCCGGCTGGTGAGGCGGAGGCTCTATGTCTGTTCGCTGAACGACGGGGTCCGCCCCTGCGTTGACTGAGAGCATAGCGAAGTTTCGGCAGTGACCGAAATGGGTGGCCAGCTTTCCTTCTGCGGTGGGAATTGCAAATTTCATGAGATACTCCTTTGATGTTGAGATTCTGATATGATGCGCAACCAATTTTTTATGGCCGCTCGTAAATGTTGGGACTCTTCCGCGTCAGGAAAGGCTTCAATGATGGATTGCCCATGGAATTGAGCCTCGGAAAACAATGGACTGAACGGAATTTCGCCAACAATGGGAACATGGTTCTCCGCCATTGCTTCCTGAATTTTTTGGCGATATCTATCGTCGAGGTCGGCTTTGTTCAGCAGAAGAGAGGCATGAACCTGAAAGTGCTTCACCAGTTCTAAAATGCGCATCAGGTCGTGATGCCCCGCCGGGGTGGGCTCTGTGACTAACAGTGCATAGTGAACGCCCGTGAGTGAGGCGATGGCTGGACAACCAATGCCTGGTGGGCCATCCATCAAAATGACAGGGATCTTTTCCTGAATCGCCCTCTCTCGGGCTTTTTCTCGAACCAAGGAAACCAACTTGCCGGAGTTTTCTGCGCCAGGGTCCAGTCTTGCGTGGAAGAGGGTGCCTTGACGGGTAGAGGATTCCAACCAGGTGCCGCAATTTCGTTCTTCCCAGAGGATGGCTCCAAATCTACAGGTTTGGACACAACGTTTGCAGCCTTCGCAGGATAGTGGGTCGATCTGGTAAACTCCCGCATGAGGATGAATCGCGTCAAAGCGGCATTGGGTGGCGCAGGCACCACAGGCATGGCATTTCTCTGGG
>DATIQS010000186.1:0-3497 GCA_035470605.1 Fibrobacteraceae bacterium | reverse complement strand
TTTGTTTTGTATATTCACAAAATGACCACCCTTGTGGGGGAAAAATGAAAAAGTCAGCATGGGAAAACTCTTTGGTTGATGGGCTGGAGTCTTCGCGAAACAGCCGATTCGTCTTGTCATTCTTGGTTTTTGTGGCCTGGTTTGTCCTCGTTTTGGGAGCTTGTTCTTCGGCACCGAAATCCGATGCAACCACGGATGATATGATCAATGATGCCTTGATTTCTTTCACCGTCAACACTCAGGCAGCCCGTTATTCTGATGCTCTGGAATTGTTGACGTATGAGGAACAGTTGGAACTGATTGATGGAGGGGGCAATATCAAGCCCGAATATAAGGCCGCAATGAAGCGCATAAAACTCTCTGCGCTACAAAAATATCCTTTTACTCTGGACTCTAAAGGTCGCTTGGTGGGAATGCTGGCTGTCTTGAAAGACGCGAACAGAAAATTTCTCATTTCGGATGAACAGAGGTCTCTTACCTTAGATCAGGTGGAAAAAGATCGCAAAGCTCATCTATCCTCCTCGGTGCCCGCTTCTTCCTCTTCAAAGGAGGTGGAGGACTTTTCCTCTGATGAGGAACCCGATGAATCTTCTGTGGAGGAAAAGGAAGCCCCATCCTCTGAAAATCTGGAAGAAATCGATGACCTCTCTGAAGAAAAAGCCTCAATCGAAGACATTCAGGATGAGGCTGGTTCAGAGGAGCCTTTAGATAATGAGGACGAATCTGGCTCAGAGGAGGCCTCGGATAATGGGGATGACTCTGGTTCAGAGGCTCCTTCGGGCGATGACGTCGAGAATCTTCCGTGAGTCCAGTACAAGAGCTTTGTTCCTCAATTCTGGTCCGAACAGAGCGGTTATGGATCGCTCCTTTGCGACCTTCGGATTTTGAGCGCTACTGCGATATTGTTTGCAATGCCGCGACGGGGCAATTCGACGATGAATTTCCTAAAAGTTTATTTGTGGCTATGATGGCTTTTCAGGAGTCCATGGATCGTCCTCCTTTTTCCACAGAAGGTTGGAATGAATATGGGGTGTTTGAGGACAATGTGGGACTCGTGGGTTTGCTCAGCCACTGCGAATCTCGGTCGATGGACGGTTTGTCTCTTTCCCACGTGGGTTTTCATTTCCATCCAGATTGCCATGGACGAGGATGGGCCACGGAGTCGGTCTGTGGGCTGTTAGATGCCTTGTCCCATCAAGGAATTGGCCGTGTGGAATGTCTGGTCCATCCAGACAATTTGCGCTCCTTGGCACTACTGGGGCGCATTGGCTTTCAAAAAATCGGATTTAATCAGGAACGAAATGAAATCCTCATGGGCCTGTGTCTAGGTCAGCGATCGGAGCCGTATCGGATCGCAATTTCTACTTTTGGGTCATGAGTGAAACAAAGACAGAAAATGTTCCCGTCAATCCATTCTTGATCCCTGCAAAAATTATTGAGCCCGTCAACAAATTGCCGGATTTTGAGTTCTCTCAGTTGTCTCCTGAATTCCAGCAGATTTTGCAAAAATTGGGTTGGAATGAGTTGATGCCGGTCCAGCGGAAGACGATTCCCTACATGTTGGCGGGGCGCGACATGTTGATTCAATCCAAAACGGGTTCTGGAAAGACGGGTGCTTTTGTTTTACCTCTTGTCCAGGTGATCGAGCGCAATCATACGTTTCCTCAAGCCTTGATTCTGGTGCCGACGCGTGAACTCGCTATTCAGGTCCATAGCGAAGTGCTGAAATTGACCGAGGGTACAGAAATTCGTTCCGTGGCAATTTTTGGCGGAGTGGGGTATGAGCCTCAACTGCATGCCTTACGCCAAGGGGTTCATATTATCGTTGCTACACCAGGGCGTTTATTGGACCATGTACAACGGGGAAACGTTGATTTTTTGTCTTTGCGCGATTTGATTCTGGATGAGGCTGACGAAATGCTATCCATGGGTTTTTACCCAGATATGCAAAAGATTCGTCGTTACCTACCCAAGCAGATTTGTACCACTTTGTTCTCGGCAACGATGCCTCAGACGGTCCGGAGCCTTGCTCGGGAATTCCAAAGGAAAACGGCAGATTTCCTCTCTCTTTCCTACGACCAGGTTATCGCCAATAACTTGGAACATCGATACTACATCGTCGATGCCATGGAAAAGGATTCCATGGTGGTCAAGGTACTGGAGTGGGAAAATCCAGATAGCTGCATTATTTTTTGCAACATGAAACGCGATGTGGCTTACTTGGAAGAGTTTCTGCGTAATTATGGCTTCAAAGTTGGGGCCTTGAGTGGTGATATCGAACAACGTCAGCGGGAACGAATTTTGAAGTCGTTTCGGGAAAAGTCTCTGAATATCCTGATCGCGACGGATGTCGCCGCGCGAGGGATTGATGTTTCTCATGTTAGCCATGTTTTGGTGCATGACTTTCCTGATGATCACGAGGTTTATGTGCATCGCTCTGGCCGCACGGCCCGGGCTGGTCGTAGCGGTGTGGCGATCACTTTATCCACCACGGTGGAAGAAATCGAATTGCATAAAACGGCAGCCGACTTCGGAATTCAGTTTGTCAAGATGCCTCCTTTGGATGAAGAGGCTTTGGCGAGTCGTGTCCGGCAGAGGACCATGTCGATGTTGGAAAGAGAAAAAAGGCTGCTGGGACAAAAAGCACATAAACGAATAAAACGTTACCTTCCACTGGTGGAACAAATGGCTTCCGTAGAGGAGGAAAAGGAATTGCTTGCTTATCTGTTAGATCGTTATTATTGGGCTGGTTTTGGCACGCGAAAAATGTCCGAAGCCCAGGAATCGGAGATTCAAAAACATGTCTAAGGTCCGGTTGAAGTCCAAACGAGAAATTGACCTGATGCGGGATAGTTGTCGTTTGGCTGCGGAAATATTAAAACGCTCTGGGGAATTAGTGCGTCCCGGGATTACCACAGATGAAATCAACACATTTGTGCATGAATTCACCCTGAAAAATGGAGCCATTCCAAGTCCCCTGAATTACCATGGCTATCCCAAGTCGGTCTGTACCTCGGTGAATGACTGCGTTACTCATGGAATTCCTGGTCCTTACGTGTTGAAGGACGGGGACATTATCAATATTGACGTGACGTGTCAGTTGAGTGGTTATCATGGGGATTGTTCTGCAACCTATGAGGTCGGGACGGTGTCTTCTACGGCAAAGGAATTGGTTCAGGTGGCTAAGGAGAGCCTGGATGTGGGAATTGAAGCTTGTGCGGCGCCAAAGGCGCGGCTTTCCGACATTGGAAGCTGCGTTGAGGATTTAGCCGATGAGCATGGTTTTTCTGTTGTACGCGATTATTGCGGTCACGGAATTGGTCGACAATTCCATGAGGATCTTTTAGTTCTGCATTACCGGCAGAATCGTCCTGGCATTTTCCTTGAAGAGGGCATGGTGTTCACGATTGAGCCCATGATCAACGAAGGCACTTGGAAGGTTAAACTGCTGAACGATGGATGGACGGTGTTGACGCGGGACGGGAAGCTTTCTGCCC
>DATIQS010000185.1:0-7168 GCA_035470605.1 Fibrobacteraceae bacterium | reverse complement strand
AGCTCAGCTGGTAGAGCAGCTGATTTGTAATCAGCTGGTCGTAGGTTCGATTCCTATCTTCGGCTTGAAGTTTGAGAGGGTGGATGCCCGAGTGGCTAAAGGGGGCGGACTGTAAATCCGCTGGCTTACGCCTACGGTGGTTCGAAACCACCTCCACCCATCTCTCCCAATCCTGAAAGGGATTGGGTACCCCGCCCAGGTAGCTCAGGGGTAGAGCACTTCCTTGGTAAGGAAGAGGTCTCGGGTTCAATTCCCGATCTGGGCTTCATCTTTCTCTTTGGAGGCTGATATGGCGAAGGAAAAGTTTGAACGGACGAAACCTCATGTCAACATAGGCACGATTGGTCACGTTGACCATGGCAAGACGACTCTGACGGCAGCGATCTGCACGACGCTTGCTTCTAAGGGATTGGCCAGTGCGAAGAAGTTTGACGAGATCGATAACGCCCCGGAAGAGAAGGCTCGCGGAATCACGATCAACACCTCCCATGTCGAATATCAGACAGAGCATCGCCACTACGCTCACGTGGATTGCCCGGGGCATGCAGACTATGTGAAGAACATGGTCACTGGAGCGGCCCAGATGGATGGAGCCATTCTCGTTGTGGCCGCTACTGATGGCCCTATGCCTCAGACTCGCGAACACATCCTTTTGGCTCGTCAGGTCGGTGTCCCTTCCATCGTTGTTTTTATGAACAAGGTGGACATGGTTGACGATCCCGAGCTTTTGGACCTGGTGGAGATGGAAGTCCGCGATCTTTTGACGAAGTACAATTTTCCTGGAGACAAGACTCCGATCATTCGAGGTTCTGCGTTGCAGGCATTGAACGGAGAAGCGGAAGGGATTGAGAAGATCATGGAATTGATGAAGGCTTGTGACGAGTTCATTCCACAGCCGGTTCGCGCTGTAGACAAGCCGTTTTTGATGCCTATTGAAGATGTGTTTACCATCACCGGTCGTGGGACTGTTGCGACGGGTCGTATTGAACGCGGTAAAGTTTCGCTGAACGATAAGGTTCATCGTGTCGGTCTTGGCGAAACGAAAGAATTCGTTGTCACCGGTGTGGAAATGTTCCGCAAGCTTTTGGACGATGCCCAGGCAGGCGATAACGTAGGCCTTTTGCTCCGTGGAGCAGAAAAGAAGGATATGATTCGTGGCCAGGTTCTTGCTGCTGTTGGTTCCATTACACCGCACACCGAGTTCAAGGCGCAGATTTATGTTTTGACCCAGGAAGAGGGCGGTCGTCACACTCCGTTCCTGAAGGGCTACCGCCCGCAGTTTTATTTCCGTACCACGGACGTGACCGGAACGATCGAGCTTGAGGACGGAGTCGAAATGATCCGCCCTGGCGAGAACGTCAGCATCAAGGTCCAGCTCATTGCCCCCGTCGCCATGGATAAGGACCTTCGTTTCGCTATCCGCGAAGGCGGTCGCACCGTCGGCGCTGGATCCGTCACTGAAATCATCAAGTAAGAGAAGAAACCATGCCAAGAGAATTGATTACGCTCGAATGCACTGTGTGCAACCAGCGGAATTACGATGTCGACAAGAACAAACGCCTGCACCCTTCACGGGTGGAGTATAAGAAGTATTGTCGCTTTTGCCACAAGCATACAGTTCACAAGGAAACAAAATAACGGATGGTTTGCGTAGGTCTGTAGCTCAATTGGTAGAGTAGTGGTCTCCAAAACCATTGGTTGGGGGTTCGAGTCCCTCCAGGCCTGTTCAAATAGACGGAGCGAACATGCATAAGTTCCAGAATTACATCAAAGATGTCATCCAAGAGATGAAAAAGGTTACCTGGCCGAATAAGGATGAACTTCAAGGCTCAACTATTGTGGTGATTTTTTTCGCCATTTTAATGGGTGTCTTTATCGCTGGGGTGGATTTTTTGTTGTCCATGTGTGTCCGTTTCTTTTTCCAGACTTAAGGTTGTCCGATGAAACAATGGTTTGCCGTCAGCACTTATTCTAGTCAGGAACTCGTCGTCAAAAAACGCATAGAGCAAATGGTTGAGCGTAGTGGTCTGCAGGAAAAAATTGGACAGGTGCTGGTGCCACAGCAGGAATTCGTCAAGGTCAAAGATGGCAAGCGGAAGACCGTAAAAACCAACCTGTTTCCTTCTTATGTGATTGTGGAAATGGAATTGGATAACCAGACCCAATACATGGTCCAGAGTATCCAGGGTGTGGTCAAATTTATCGGCGAAGGCAATGACCCTCATCCTTTGCGCAAGTCTGAAGTCGAACGTCTGCTCGGAGTGGCCGATTCCGAAGATGCCATGCCCAAGATTGAAATTCCCTATGTGAACGGGGACAGCGTGCGCATCAAGGAAGGTCCTTTCAAGGATTTTGTGGGGACCGTTGAGGAAGTCAACAGCGAGAAGCGCAAGCTTAAAGCTATGGTTAGCGTTTTTGGTCGTTCTACACCAGTGGAACTCGGTTTTAATCAAGTGGAAGCCGTCACGGCATCTGAATGAAGCATTGACACGGAGAAGAAACAGTGGCTAAGAAGATTACAGGTTATGTGAAATTGCAGATCCCCGCCGGCGCCGCCAATCCCGCCCCTCCTGTGGGCCCCGCTTTGGGACAGAAGGGTGTGAATATCATGGAATTTTGCAAGCAGTTTAATGCGCGTACTCAGGACCAGAAGGGCATGATTATTCCGGTGGTCCTTACTGTGTATGCCGACAAGAGCTTTACCTTCATCACGAAAACCCCTCCTGCTGCCGTCTTGATTAAAAAGGCGATTGGTTTGGAGACGGGTTCGGGTGAACCCAACCGCAAGAAGGTGGGCAAAATTAAAAAGGCCCAGGTAAAGGAGATCGCCCAGAAAAAAATCCAAGACATGAACACGATCGACCTCGAAGCCGCCATGCGCATGGTGGAAGGCACTGCGCGCTCCATGGGCGTGGATGTGGTGGACTAAGAGGCAGGTTAACCGAAACCGTTACGGGTTCAAAGGACGCTATGTTCAAAGGAAAGAAGTATCGCAAGGTGCTTGAGGGGGTAGACCGCAAACGCGAATACCCCATCGAAGACGCCATAAAAATTCTCAAAAAGTCTGAGATGAAATTTGATCAGACTGTTGAGATTCATATGAATTTGGGTGTGGACCCCAAGCATTCGGATCAGGTGGTCCGTGGCACGGTGGTTCTCCCTAATGGCACCGGAAGAAAGGTGCGCATTCTTGTTTTCTGCAAGGACAATAATCTGCAGGTTGCAAAGGATGCGGGCGCTGACTTCGCCGGCGGCGACGATCTGGCTCAGAAAATTATCGGTGGTTGGTTGGACTTCGATTCCGTGGTCGCTACTCCCGATATGATGCCTGTGATTGGAAAGGTAGCCAAAATCCTTGGACCTCGTGGTTTGATGCCTAGCCCAAAAGCAGGCACTGTGACGACCAATGTGGCCAATGTGATCAAGGAACTCAAGGCCGGTAAAATTCAATACCGTGTGGATAAGGGTGCCAACGTACATGCTCCTGTGGGTAAAATTTCCTTCTCCGTCGAGGCTCTGCGCGACAACGTGCTGTCTGTCCTTGACTCCGTGAAGAAGGCCAAGCCCCAAACTTCAAAGGGTCTGTACATCAAGTCTTTCTCCATCACCGCCACCATGGCCCCCAGCATCAAGCTGGATATGGGTTTGACTCGCTGATCGGCAAAGGAGTGGCATTGTGAAAGCGACTGTTGCAAAAAAGAAAAACACTGTGGATGCTTTGGTCAAGGATTTTTCTGGAGCCTCCTCCCTGTATCTCGTCAATTTTGAAAAAGTCACCGTGGACAAGGACAACGCTCTGCGTAAGACCTTGCGCCAAAAGGGTGTCAAGTACCGTGCGGTCAAGAATACGCTATTGAAGCGCGTTCTGGAACAAATAGGATTCAAAGGTCTGGACGAATATCTGGTGGGTGCTACCGCTGTATTGGTGGCTCCTCCTGATGATCCTATGATGCCTGCGCGTGAAATCGTGGCCTTCCAAAAGAATAATCCCGATCTCATGTCTGCCAAGGCAATCCATTTTGAAGGCGATTTGCTTCCCGCTTCTGACCTGGAAAAGGTTGCGAAGATACCGGGCCGTAAGGATTTGCTTGCTCAAATCGTTATGGCGATCCTTAGTCCGGGTGGACGGATCGTTGGAGCGATCGAGGCTTTGGAAGAGAAGTTGGAAAAGGCCGGTTGACCGGTCAAGGTGTAACACAGAACAAATTTTCATAAGTAAAACACGGAGAACGTAAAATGGCAACCGATATTAAAGCTCTGGGCGACCAAATCGCGGGCCTGTCCCTCATTGAAGCGAAACAACTGGCTGACTACCTCAAGGAAACCCATGGCATCGAAGCTGCCGCGGGTGCTGTTGTGGTGGCTGCTGCTCCTGGCGCAGGTGCTCCCGCTGCGGAAGAAAAGACCGAATTTGACGTCGTTCTGCAAGAAGGTGGTCCTTCCAAGATCAATGTGATCAAGGTCGTGCGTGCAGTTACTGGCCTGGGTCTTAAAGAAGCCAAGGACTTGGTTGAAAAGGCCGGTTCCGTGGTTAAGGAAGCCCTGCCCAAGGCTGATGCTGAGAAATTGAAGAAGGAATTGGAAGACGCTGGGGCCAAGGTCACCCTGAAATAATGCCTTCGCTTTGTTAATTTCCACCGAGTGCCTGTGCGTTTGATGCGTGCGGGCGCTTGGTGTTTGGTGTCTCCCGGTTTTCACAATTGGTTGAGGTTTCTTCGATGACGGAAAGAAAGAGCTATTCCTCAGGCAAGTTCCACTTGGAACTTCCCTATCTCCTTGAAGTGCAGCAGGCATCGTTTGACCAGTTTCTCCAACAGGGGTTGGGGCGGGTCTTCCGTGATATTTTCCCAATTTCCGATGCAAAAGAGCTTTACACCTTGAAGTATGAAGGGCACTCTATTGGCGTGCCTAAATACAGCATCAAGGAGTGTCGTGAACGTGGACTCACGTTCTCCAAGCCGCTCAAGGCGCGCCTTAAACTCCAGATTAAGGAGGAGGATGGGGAAAATAAAAAGCTCAAGGAAGAAATTGAGAATGAGGTGTTCATCTGCGAATTGCCGATGATGACCGAAAATGGTACCTTCATTATCAATGGTGCCGAGCGTGTGGTGGTGAGCCAGCTTCATCGTTCTCCTGGTGTGAGTTTTGATGAGGAATTCGACGCGACGTCTGGTAAATCAGTATTTAAATCCCGCATTATTCCCTATCGTGGCTCTTGGGCGGAGTTTAATACCGACAATGAGGTCCTTAATCTGATCATTGATCGCAAGAAGAAAATCCCTGCGACTTTACTCCTGCGTGTCATCGGTTACACTCGTACTGAAGAAATCCTTTCCCTCTTTTATTCCCCAGAAACGGTGGATGTGACGGCGGAAAATGTGGATTCGTATGTAGGCCGTGTGCTTTTCAGTGATGTGGTGGATACTAGCACTGGTGAAGTGGTTGCTGAAGCCAATATGATCATTGGTGCTGCTGTGGATAAGGACAAGAAGGAAACCAAGGCGGAACGCGAGGCTAAAAATCGTGCCGATACGGTTTCTGTTAATCGTCTGTTGGAGGCGGGTGTTACCCAGATGACCCTGATTAAGGATAGCATCGAAGAACATCCCTTGGTACACCATACTCTGGCTCAAGAACGCCGTGAACTCAAGCCTTTGCTACGCGATGCTTTACGCGATGAGGCCTCGGGTGCAGAAAAGAGAGATGTACGTGACCGCCGTACTATCACCTCCGTGGAGGAAGCTTCTCTAGTTCGTATTTACCAGGTCATGCATCAGAATCAGGAAGATCCTCCTAACTCCGCGACGGCCCGTGCTTATTTTGAAGGCCTGTTCTTGTCCGATCCGCGCAAGTATGATTTGGGCGAGGTGGGACGTTATCGTTTGAATGCCAAGATTTATTCTCCTGCCTGTATTCAGGGCCGTTTGCGCGCTCCAGAAGGGGATTCTTCTCCATGGGTTGTGCCTCCAGCGTTGGATACCATGACGATGACTCGGTCTGATTTCCTGGCCATTTTCATGTACATGGTGGGCTTGTTTGACGGGGAAGCGGATTTCTTGCTAGACGATATTGACCATTTGGGGAACCGCCGCGCTCGTTCTATTGGTGAATTGTTGGCGACCCAGTTGTCTACCGGACTTTCTCGTATGAGCCGTGCGATTCGCGATAATTTGCTCAATACGGAGAATGAGAATCTGACACCGCAGGATTTGGTGAATGTGCGCACGGTGAATTCCGTTGTGGCTTCGTTTTTTGGTAGTTCTCAGTTGTCTCAGTTTATGGACCAGACCAATCCGCTTTCTGAGCTGACACACAAACGTCGTATGTCCGCGTTGGGCCCTGGCGGTTTGACTCGTGAACGCGCTGGCTTTGAGGTCCGTGACGTTCATCATACCCATTATGGTCGTCTCTGTCCGATCGAAACTCCTGAAGGCCCGAATATCGGTTTGATCAATTCACTGGCAACTTTTGCCGTGATTAATCATTTCGGCTTTATTGAAACGCCTTACCGTATTGTGGGCTTGGTGGAATTCAAGGATGCGAAGGGGAAAACGGTTCTTTTCCCCGAAGAGCGCTGGCATTTTGGCATCTTCAAGGGCTTTGTTCGAGAGCCTGCCTTGTTTGTGAAAGAGGAATTATCCCCAAAAGAGTGGGATAAGGCCCGCTCAAATCTGGATCAAACGCAACGAGACATCTTTGATTTAACCTGCAATAAGGTGTTTGCGTTCCAGGCGGGAAGCTCTCAAACTTTTATTCGCAATGGTAAGGTCCTGGATGCCTTTAAAGGGACTCCAGATTACCGGCAATCCGGGGATAAGGTGATCATGCAGGCGTCTTCTTTCATCAGTTATCTTACTGCAGATGAGGAAGACAAATACTGTGTGGCTCCGGCATCTTCCATTCTCAATGATGACAATTATTTCGCGGATGCTTTTGTCATTGTGCGTCATTGCGGTGAATTTCCCAATATCCTGAATCAGAAGGAAATTCCTTTGCAAGGAATTCGGGACGTGGAACGGGTTGATCTATTGGATGTTGCTCCGATGCAGATTGTATCTGTTGCGGCGGGTTTGATTCCCTTCCTTGAACATGACGATGCGAACCGCGCCCTTATGGGTTCTAACATGCAACGCCAAGCGGTCCCTCTTTTGCGCTCCGAAGCCCCAAT
>DATIQS010000184.1:0-5931 GCA_035470605.1 Fibrobacteraceae bacterium | reverse complement strand
AAACGCTGCCGCCAAGGTTTCAGCCGCAGAGGTTTCTGGAAGGCAAAGAATCGACGAAGCATAAGAAAATAAAAACCGGGGAGGCCGGTTTTCATGAATGAGAAAAAGAGTTCTCAACGGGATCGTGAGTTTCGTTCTTGGCGTTCCTCTCGTCGCTCACGGCGATCTTCGCGCTGGCGACGACGCTTTTCCGTTTCATCAGGGAATAGATCAGGCAAGGCAAAGCCAATGCCAGCGCCAAAAACCAAACCATAATCATCAAGAGGTTTACCACCCACCGTGTTATAGATTGTCGTATCCAGTAAAATACCATTGTCAAGGGTTTGTTTTATGATCCAGTCCGGCTTATCTGTACCCGGCATTTTATCTCCGATATAATACATTCCCACAATGAAATTCAAGTAATACCATTCATTCGTGAGATAAGTGATGGTCACATCGCCCTCCCAACCCTTACAGGAGATAATTGCACGAGTTCCATCTCCATCAGTGGTGTCTGTATGGTCGAAATAGACAGTGCCATAGGAAAAAGAAACGCCTAAATGCAAAGGACTCTTCGGGAATAGATAATAGCTCAAACCAACACGCCAGCCGCCACCACCCCCCAGGGTATATTCATCATAGCTTGGGTCCGACATTGGGAAAACGAACCCATAACTGGCAAAGGGAGATAAATGCCAACTGGTGATATATTCAGCGGCCACACCAAAACCCATGCCATCCTCCCCCATGGCAGAATACTTGGAACCGACTCCTGGACCAAGAATCAAACGATGTTGCAACCAGTCACGACGACGCAGAGAGTTTGCATATTCATCTTGACGTTGTTCTTCTTCAAACTTTTTGCGTTGAAGGCGTTCCGCAGTAGACTCGCCTGTTGTGGAATTGTCATCTTGCGCCCATAGAAATGGGGCTAAAATCAAAAAAATCAAAGCTTTTTTATTGAGCATATCTTCCCAACGAGCAAAAAGTTATGCTCAATATAATCTCTTTTGCAAAAAATGAACCTCGCTCAATGTAAACGAATGTAAAACATGGCCCCCTCCCAATTGGTTGAACCCCAAATAGGCTTCTATTCCGCCGTCCTCTATGACAACGAAAAATTGTCGCAAATCACGGGAAAAGAGCTTCTGCGCCCATAGACCAAGAACGCAACTCAGCTCGAATGGACCCCACCTGAATTTTTGATTTCATCAACACAGGAAGTCTCCGGGCGTCATCGGAAAGCCATATCGTGAGGCTACCCTTGGCCTGGAAAATGCCATCTCCATCCAAAACCGGCTCCACCACTAAGCATTTGAATGTTCCTGCAGGAACAGTGACGGTTTCTCGTCCATGCACCAAGACTCGCATCCGATACTTCTTTTTCCCACTCACAGCCTGAAGATAATTCACCTTGCCAGGCTCCAAATACATAGAGCGGACCTTATAGAATGCGGAAATGATGCAATGATACTCCCCTGATATAGATACCGTTGAATCAAAGTTTCGCTTCAGTGGACCTTCTACATGAGCGAATACGCTATCCGACAGATGTGCACGCTGATGCAACCAGTCAAAATGGATCTGAGAGCGCGCATGATAGCCACCTTCATGATTGATCTTACGGAAACTTTCTGGAATGAAACCCTTACGACGAACCCGGGTCAAGATGGTATCCTTCACGGGGTAAACGGTTTCAAAAAAACCATTGTTCGTGGCTAGCGTTTGGAATTCAATCAAAGAGTCGCCTATAGGACGTGTTTTCAGGGTTGCTTGTCCTGCAGTCAGAAAACCATACCCGATGTCGTATTCCAGATTTTCTCCATGGCTCCAGGGTAAAGGGTTCCCTCCCCAAGCGAGGACGCAGGTAAATAGAACCATCAATGCGGCAATCGCCCGTTTTCGAATGGGCATTCAGTCTCCGATATCGCCGAGGCTAGCGCGATAGGCTCTCAATTTGCTCTGGAGCCCGGAGTCCTGCAACGCCAGAATCTGCACAGCGAGATAGCCCGCATTCTTGCCGTTCCCAATCCCCACTGTGGCCACTGGGATTCCAGGAGGCATTTGCACAATGGAGTGCAGAGCATCGACTCCACTCAAAGGTCCACCATCGCCGGGGACCCCGATTACCGGAAGAAGGCTATGCCCCGCAAGAACTCCTGGCAAAGCGGCCGCCAACCCAGCAATGCCTACCAACACCTGAATTCCACGACCTTCGGCTTCACGAGCATACTTGGCCACTTTGTTGGGGGTTCGATGAGCGCTCAGCACATTCCATTCCCAAACAACTCCGAAGTCATCCAACACGGCGGTTACCTTGTCTACAAGAGATTTGTCCGAGGCACTCCCCGTAACAATTCCCACTTTTGCTCCTTCTTTTAAATCAAACATCTTGCTAATCCCTTTTTGCCAATATCGTTTCGATAAAATGCCCCGGGGAACCGTACTTGGGCAACTCCCGCGTAGGCCACATCTAATGCCTGGCGCAGTGTCGAGCCTAATCCGACTACTCCAAAAACACGGCCACCGGAGGTCACCAGTTGGCCTTCTTCCATACGCGTTCCGGCATGCAAAATCTGGGCTTTCGTCGCAATGGCGGCATCAAGAGATTCCACTGGCAATCCAGACTTGTAAGCACCAGGATACCCCTGACTTGCGACCACAACCACTGCGGCGGAGGCACAAACAGGCATTTTTGGAACCGAATAGCTAGCCAATTCGCCCCGTTCCGCATGGAGAAGCAAATCCAAAAAATCCCCTGGGAAAAGAGGAAGAACCACCTGAGCCTCAGGATCGCCGAGACGGCAGTTGAACTCCACCACTTTGGGTCCCTGTGAGGTTACCATCAGGCCCACGTACAATACCCCCGTATAGGGTTTCCCTTCGGAGCGCATCCCTACCAAGGTTGGTTCGATGATGGTCCGACACGCCTCTGCTACGAGCGATTGAGTTGCAATGGGAGCGGGCGCATAAGCCCCCATGCCTCCCGTGTTGAGTCCCTGATCTCCATCCGCCACGCGCTTGTGATCCTGAGCAGAGGCTAAAAGCACATAATCCCTTCCGTCGCAGACCGCAAAAAGGGAAACCTCCTCCCCTTCCATGAATTCCTCAATCACCACTGTCTTACCAGATTCGCCAAAAACAGCTTTTGGGCCTAACATATCCTCAATGGCGGCATGCGCCTCGGTGTCGGTCATGCAGACAATCGCCCCCTTGCCTGCAGCCAGACCAGAGGCTTTCACCACGATAGGAGCTGGATGCTCGGCGAGAAAAGCCTGAGCCGACGCAAGATCATGAAAGGTCCCAAAAGCCGCCGTAGGGACATGATACTTTTCCATAATGGCCTTGGAAAAAGCCTTGCTGCCCTCTAGAGCCGCAGCCCCGGCGGTAGGGCCAAAAATCCGTAATCCTTCGGAACGGAAGAGATCCACCACCCCATTTACCAGGGGAATTTCAGGGCCAATAATGGTGAAATCGGCACGCTCTTGCTGCGCTAGATGCAACAAAGCGTGCGGGTCTGAAACATTCACGGGGAAACAAGTTCCCAAAGCAGCCATCCCAGGATTCCCAGGGGCACAGACCAATTCCGTGCAGAGAGGGGAACGGGAGACCGCCAACGCAATCGCATGTTCACGGCCACCACTACCAATAACCAAAACCTTCATGACTTCTCTTCCTTTTGGCGGAAATCTAGCAATCCCCCATTTCTCCCTTTCATAATTCCTGATTGTCGATCAGGCGAGTCTCTCCAAAAAAAGCCGCAACCAAAATCACCACCTTTTCTTGGATCTTTCCATGAAGAGGTTGGAGGGTCTTACGCGATACCAATTCGATATATTGGACCTTGCCACCAGCGGCTTCGATACTCGTGGAGACCTTGGCACAAAGGGCGATGGAGTCTCGTTTTCCTTGAAGGAAAGCCTTTCTAGCATCGACCAGGCCCCGATGGATGGCGGCGGCGGAGGCCCGCTGCGGTGCGGTCATATAATCATTGCGGGAACTCCGCGCCAATCCGGTTTTATCCCGACTGATCGGCACGGTGCAAACCTCGACAGGGAAATTCAGGTCCGACACCATTTTGCGAATCAGAAACGCCTGCTGATAATCCTTTCGTCCAAAATAAGCCTTATCGGGTTGGACAGCGAGGAACAACTTCGCCACGACCGTGAGAACCCCGCGAAAATGGCCGGGCCGGTATTTACCGCAATACAAATTTTCCAGGGCGCCATTATAGATGTAGGTCTGATGGTTCGGATCGTACATATCTTTCGCCGCTGGAGCAAAAATGAGACGCGCCCCATGTTGAGCGCAGAGTGCGGCATCCGCCTCGAGACGTCGTGGATATTTGTCCAAGTCCTCATTCTTACCGAACTGGATGGGATTGACAAAAATCGATACGACAGTATAGGCGCATTGGGATGCGCTCTTTTTCACCAAGGACATGTGCCCCGCATGCAGGGCTCCCATGGTGGGCACGCACCCGATGCTTTTACCGGCCTTGCGAACCTTGGCTAGTTCGGAGCGCAAATCGGAAAGGGTATGGACAATCTTGATTTTCATAATGATTCCGTGGTTACGGCGGCGAACTGCACCCCAGAGCCCAATAAGGCTCCCAGAGCAACGATAGGACATGTTTTCGCCCGAAGGCGCGTCGAACCCAGGGAAAGCACCGCCGCCTCCCTGGCTCGAAAAAAAGCGATTTCCTCTGGACTGAACCCCCCTTCTGGCCCAATTAAAAGCACCAAATCCCCACTTTGTGCGCCATGTAAATTTCTTGGCAATTCAGGAGCACCAGTCGAATCGCACAAAATGATTTTAGAGGAAACCTGTTGCAACCACGAAGCCAAGGCTACAGGACCCTGCACCGTCGTAAGCCAAGGTTTCATCGATTGTTTGAAAGCCGCAAGGGACTTCATCTCTAGGCGGCGTAGGGTCCGTTCCATCCCTGAAGCGCGGGGTTCCAACGAATGCGCCGTTCGCAAAACAGTCAAAGACCCCAAAGGAAGTTGCCCGCAGGTTTCCATCACTTCCTCCAGATCGTCATCCTTGAGCGCCGCCACGGCAAGATGGATGCGCGGTTTTGGAGCAATACGGACCTCCCCAGTAATCTCCAGACGACATTCCTCCGGCTGAGCGGAAATCACTCGTCCCAAAGCCTGTACCCCCGCCCCATCGCCAATGCGCAACAAATCGCCTTCATGATGCCGAAATACCTTGACGGCATGCCGAGATTCATCCGGTCCCAACAAAAAAGCCCCAGATAAAGGGATGCGGGACATAAAAAACTGAGTTTCGGAAACAACAATTCGGCTCACGGGGGGAAATTTAACAACCCCATGCCTTGGGGGATACCAAGAAATTTCCTTTCCATGAAGATGGATGGGCGATTCCTTGCCACATTTGTCTAGTATTGATTTATGAATGATTTTTCCTCCCGTCTGCAAGAGATCGCGCGGCTATTGATTCAAGGTCGCATTGGGGACGCCAACTCTCTCTGGGGTGCCTTTCTTCCAACACTCTCCAATTTTATGCGAAATCAAAAGCCTGAGTTTCAGGAACGGCTCCTCCCTGCACTACGCCAAATCCTCGCATGCCAGCAACAAAAAGACTGGATTGGCATGTCCGACGGATTGCGCTATGGATTACTGCCCTTGGTAGAGGGGCACCATTGATCTCAGCAATTATCTGTTCTCGCAACTCCGTGGCCTGTGAATGGGCTCGACGGAACCTGATGCGCACCGTAGGGTCTTCCGAATTCGAATTTATCCGCATAGACAACAGCAGCGGGCAAATGGGGATTTGTGCTGCTTACAATCAGGGGATTAAACGCTCACACGGCGACATTCTGATTTTTCTTCACGAGGATGTTTTTCATCTGGAGATCGGCTGGGGCGCTCGTCTCGTGCAAAAATTTCATCAGCAAGCCAATCTGGGACTCGTAGGAGTAGC
>DATIQS010000183.1:0-3974 GCA_035470605.1 Fibrobacteraceae bacterium | reverse complement strand
CCGCTGCAAAGGCTCGAGGATACAGGACTTTTAAAAATTATGCAACCATTATTTATCTGATTGCAGGAAAGCTAGACTTCAACTCGCTAAATCCGAATGTAAGCCTTACTTAGCCTACCCACTCGTTTTGCGAAGGAACCGCAAAAAACAACAGAAGCAATGGCTCATCTCTCCTCCAGACGCGACACGGACACCGCATCGATGCAATTGCCGCAGAAGGTCAGCAACAGCTCAAACCGGTCGCGCGGATTGATCTTCCAATTTTGGGCCGCCACCTCCAGAAGCCAGCCTTCGGGGATGAGTCCATCGAAGAATGGATGCAATGTTCGGCTCCGGTACGGCTCTGGACGAACGGGCAACGTCAAGCTGATGGCCTGCGCATTGACGGTGGCGCAATACTCCGCGTCATAGGCAAATTCGTAGGTGCCATCACGATTGGACAGAGTTCCCACCGGCTTCTGATGCAGACAAACTCGACCCTGGGCCATGGTTCCGCCTACCGATCCAGGGGCATTGCCCCCACCTGATGGCCAAACACCTTGAGCACCTGGTTGACCTTGTCGAGACGCAGGGTTTCCTTGCCCTGTTCCATGTCCCGCACAAAGCGCAAACCCACGCCGGCGACCTCCGCCAGCTCGGGCTGGGTCATCTTGGATAGCTTGCGTTGTTGTTTGAGAAACGAGGAGAAGCCCATAAACACACCATATTTATACCTTTATGGGTATAATATACTTATTTTCACTAATTATATACCCGATAGGGTCTAATTACAAGGAAACCCCATTCGTCTATACCCTCAAGGGTATATTTCACCCATGCCCACCGAGTTCATCACCGACTCCGACTTATACGAGCGCGCCATCGCGCCCATTGCTCAAGCCCAGAAGTTTGTGTGGATCGGCACGGCGGACATCAAAGACATGTATGTGAAGGACGGGCACGGCGCCAAGCCCCTGTTGGCGGTGCTCGACACCCTAGTGCGCAAGGGGGTGCAGGTGCGCCTAGTGCACGCCAAGGAACCGGGTCCACATTTTCGCGACACTTTCGACAAGTATCCACGCCTGTGGGAACAGATGGAGCGCGTGCTATGCCCCCGGGTGCACTTCAAGCATATCGTGATCGACGGAATCTTCGCCTATACCGGCTCGGCTAACCTCACTGGCGCGGGGCTCGGCATCAAAAGCGACCGCAGGCGCAACTTCGAGGCGGGCATTGTCACCACCGATCCGCAGTTCATCGACGCCATCATGAAACAATTCGACACGCTCTGGATGGGCGCGCATTGCAAAGACTGTGGGCGGCGCGAGTTCTGCGGCGACCCGGTGAAATCATTTTCATAATATCAGTTAATAACATTTTATGTATATTATCTGATGTTATGTTTGGCATTATAGATGACATGCGCTTGTTGCAACAACACGCAGAACCGATGGATCGCATATTCCAAACCAGCGACTTGGCGGTTTTGTTCCAAGCCGAAGGGAAGTCACTACATGACCGCATCCACAGAATGGTCGAAAATCGGTTATTGCATGCAATCTGTCGCGGCTTCTATGGCTCGGAAGGGTGGACCCTGGAATCGCTGAGCGCGCGCCTGTACCCAGACTCCTTTGTCTCTGGCCCATCCATGCTCGCCGAATACCTGATGATCGGAACACAACCCATCTACCATTTATTTTGCGTCAAGGCTGGCTTGCCCAGAAAGTTTGCGCTGGAAAGCGGCACCATCTCGTTCCACTCGATAAAAGCCAAACAAATGTTTGGTTTTAGCCGGATTGGCTTTGTCAACAAGGCCGACCGGGAACGGGCATTGGTGGACACGTTGTTCTATTATTTAAGAGGGGAAAAGTTTGTGTTTGATTTGTTTAGCGACATCCACTTGACGGAGATCGACGCGAAGCGCTTTCAGAGTTACGTGGAACGTTTCCGCAACCCCAAATTCAAGGCTTTTGCCCATGATTTCTATCAGTCCAGACGTTAAGACCACCGATAGCCTGCTCCTTTGGTTTATGGGATTTTTTGCCAAGAATTTCAAAAGCCATGCGATTGTCAAAGGCGGAATGGTCCTCCGCCTAATGCATTCTCCTAGAGCCACAAACGATCTGGATGTCTTGTTTGTTCCATTCACCTCAAAGAAACAGGTCGTGCCGCAAATCAAGACGATTTTGGACGAGGTCAATGGAATCGAGTCTTCGGTCATCGCGGACTCAAAATGTATCCGCTGTTTGATCAAATACGGTAAATTGCAGATCCAGATTGAAGGGAGCATTGCCGAGGCCTGTGAATACGAGTCTGTCAGCATGTCGGAGCTAGGGGTCCCCATTATTCTTGCCGTCCAGAGGCGCGACATTGCCCTTGCAAACAAAATTGCCGCATGGAATGAACGACATCTAATGCGCGACCTCTATGACATTTATTTCTTCGTCTCGGTTCTGCAGGTCAAACCGAATCTGGAGACACTTCAATCCCGGCTAAAAAACGTCTATTCCGGTCGCACGAACAAGAGTAAATCCATGGACATTCAGGCACTTGTCCATGCGATAGAAGAAGCCGCCATGAATATTTCCTCGAAATCCTTAAACGATGAACTTGGCGCAGTTCTGCATGTCAATGAGCTTGCAGGACTCGACTTAAGAATCAAGGTCGCATTGAACCGCTTGGCGGAACACTTGAAAGGCTGCTGATCAATCAATTCATACATTTGCCAAAGCATGAAAACGAAAGAAGAGCTAAAACGCCTGCTGGATTTTATCTCCGAGTACGCCACCTGCCTAATGGGTTCCGGCGTACACACGTCGCGCGTGGTCCGTTGCTCACAACGCGTTGGCGTTTCGCAGGATGTCGAGGTGAACTTCACCACCTTCCAAAAAAGCATGGTCATGTCGGTGCGGGACCAGGAGAACGGCGAGGTGACTACCCGTGTCGTGGCCATTCCTGCGTTGCCCATCAATTTCCACCTGAACGCCGATCTGGGCACCCTCAGCTGGGAAGCCATTGACGAGGGACTGGGCCTGGAGGAAATCCGCAGACGCTATGCCCTGGCGCGGAAGAAGGCGCCCATCAACCCAAAACTAACACTGGCCATGGTCAGCCTTGCCAATGCCTCTTTCTGCAAGCTGTTCGGCGGTGACCCCATGGCTGTGGTGGTGGTTCTGGTGGCGACCCTGCTGGGATTTTCCCTCAAGGCCCAACTTCAGAAGCAAGGAGTGAACCACTTCATCAATTTCATGATTTCCGCGTTTGTCACCTCCTTCGTTGCCTCTGCCTCGCTTTGGCTGCACTGTTCCCATGAAATCGCTTTGGCGACCAGCGTCTTGTTTCTGGTGCCGGGGGTACCCCTGATCAACGGCGTCGTGGACATTGTGGAGGGCCACGTGCTGATCGGCTTCAGCCGTTTGGTCAATGCCCTGCTATTGATCCTGTGCCTTGCCATCGGACTTTCCGCCACCTTGTTGATGATCAAGGACAACCTGCTATGAGCCTCCTTGATCTTTTGCTCGACGGTCTTTTTGCCGCCATCGCCGCGAACGGATTTGGCGCCATCTCCAATCCACCCAAGCGCGCCTTTCCGCGCATCGCCATCCTTGCGGCAGTGGGGCATGCCCTGAGATTTTTCCTGATGAAGCGGCTCGACATGGATATCGCGACGGCTTCGGTGTGCGCCTCGGTGACCATTGGTATGGGAAGCCTCTGGCTGGGGCGCAGCGCTCGTTGTCCAATGCCGGTGCTGTTTATTCCCGCACTCCTGCCCATGATTCCGGGCATCTACGCCTACCGTTCCGTGTTTGCCCTGGTGATGCAGCTTCAGTCGCTCAACAACCCTACTGCGGCCCTGCACTATATGCAGCTGTTTTCCATGAACGCAACGGTTACCGTGAGCGTGATTTTCATGTTGGCCGCCGGTGCCACCCTGCCCATGTTCATCTTCAAGCACCGGGCGTTCCACCTGACACGCAAACGCGACACGGAAGACA
>DATIQS010000182.1:0-2257 GCA_035470605.1 Fibrobacteraceae bacterium | reverse complement strand
TGAGTACCAACATCAATAACATGGCCAGTGCTGCGGAAGAAATGAGTGTGAATGCGAATGAGGTTGCCGGTTCCGCCGAACAGCTTTCCCAGAACATGAACGCCGTTTCCAGTGCGGTAGAAGAAATGAGTGTCTCCATTAGTCAGATTTCCCAGGATGCGGAGTTGGCAAGACAGGTGTCGGACCAGGCGAGCGCTTCCAGCAGGATCGCTACGGAGACGATGAATAATTTGGGTGTTGCCGCGAAGGAGATCGGGAATGTTACCGAGGTGATTAAGCGGATTGCAGACCGCACGAATTTGTTGGCCCTTAATGCCACCATTGAGGCGGCAAGTGCTGGTGAAGCAGGCAAGGGATTTGCCGTTGTTGCCAATGAAATCAAGGAACTGGCGAATCAAAGTGCTCGTGCCGCGGATGATATCGCGCGCCGTATTGAAGGAGTACAGGAAAATACAGGTTCTGCGGTTAAGGTCATTGATGATGTTTCCTCAGTGATCATAAAAATTGGAGACTCGGTGCAAAGCATAGCCCGTGCTGTGGAGCAACAAACAAAAGCAGGGAATGACATTAGTTCCAATGTAACCCAAGCAAGCCGTGGCGCCAAAAATATTGCCGGTGCCATCTCTGAAGTAGCGAAGGGTGCAAATGATGTCTCCTGTAATTCTGGAGAAGCAGCCAAGGGATCTCGTGATGTCGCCTCGAATATTTCTGGAGTAAAGAAAGCAGCAGAGGAGTCGAATCAAGGCGCCGGACAGGTGAACCAAGCGGCTAGCGACTTGGCAAAAATGTCTGCCGAACTCGAACACATGGTGGAACGATTTCAGGTTTGATCATGCGTCTGCAATCGAGGGGAATTGATTCTTGCCGGGGATGCCGTGTGTTAGCCGTAGAAAGCGAGCAGGAACAGCGGCAACTCTTACAAATTCTGCTTTCCAAGAATGGTTGGAGCTTGACGGTGCAGAAGGAACCGGATGATTTGCGCCAACGAGTGACCCAAGAGAAACCAGATCTGGTGCTTTTGGATCTGGGCCAAGGCGAATCCCATCGTCTTGAGGCTTGCCGCGCAATTAAAACTTCCCATTGGCAAAATGTTCGAGATACGGCGGTAATTTGTTTGTCCGCCTATCCGACTGATGCGGTTCGTAGGGCAGCGTTTCAGGCCTGCTGTGACGACTTTTTGGCTAAACCATGGGATCCAGATGAGTTGTTGGCTCGCATTCGAATTCACGTTCGTCATCGGAAAACGCGATTGCTCATGGAACAGGGGAACCAGCAACTTCGGCAAAGACTTTCCAGAGGAATGCAGAAATTGCTTGATTCACAGCGAAGTTTGATTCGTGCGATGGCCAAACTTTCCGAATCCCGTGATGATGATACAGGACGTCATATTGAACGGGTGCAGCATTACGTAGCCCGCCTGGTGCGTGAACTGCGAAAACGGAATCGCCTCTCTACAGTGGCGGATTGGGCTGAACTTGTGGTCTCTGCTTCCTGCTTGCATGATATAGGCAAAATGGCGATTCCCGATGCCGTCCTGCGCAAGCCTGGTTCACTGAACCCCGAGGAACAGGCTTTGATGAAACAGCATGCCGAGGTGGGCTATCAGACTTTGCATGCCCTTCATTGTGAATTTCCCGAAAACCAGTTTCTCGCGATCGGTAAGGATATCGCCAGATCTCACCATGAACGCTGGGATGGTACCGGGTACCCGCAAGGATTGCGTGGAGAGGAAATTCCCGTGGCGGCTCGAATCATGACCATTGCAGATGTCTATGACGCCCTGCGGTCGCCTCGTTGTTACAAGCCACCCCTTCCTCATGCCAAAACTCTGGAAATTATGCGCGATATGGCCGTGTCTCATTTTGATCCAGAGCTGTTTGCCTTATTTCTTCGTGTGGAAAAAGAATTCGATCATATTTATACCTCTTGGCGTGATGACTCCTCGCTTACCTGCGGAATTAGGGCCTATAACCAGGGCGGTCCTCTATGAATCCGGTTCGGTTGCTGGTCGTTGATGATTCCCGGGTTTTCCGCGCCATTATTGCGGATTTACTTAAAGATGACTCAGGAATTCGGATCGTTGGCTCTCTTTGGAGTGGGGAAAAGGCTTTGGATTTCCTCACGCATAATGAGGTGGATGTCGTCACGTTGGACGTGGAAATGCCTGGCATTGATGGCTTGGAAACCTTACGCAGAATTCAGCAGATCAACCAGAACCGCTCTCGCCCCATTGGGGTAATCATGTTGAGTTCTTTGA
>DATIQS010000181.1:0-1588 GCA_035470605.1 Fibrobacteraceae bacterium | reverse complement strand
ATTAAGTCGCAGCGCATACAGGCTTTTCTCGGCTCAGAGAATTTATCTGCACAGATGGTGGTGGATTCCCTGACTCTGCAGCAGGACTCCTTGGAGGGAGGGCAATCCTTGTGGCGTGGTCGTTTGCAATGGCAGAATGGTTGTTGCCTCGCGGCTTCTGCATGGCGGGTGCGGGGTGGTTTTGATTTGATCGGCGTTTCCACCTCGGGGGATTATCCCTACCGCACCGACGCCCGGGTGCGCGCGTTGCCTTGGATTGCCTTACGGATTCCATTTAGAGGGGCTGAATTCTCTGGATGGGCTGGACGTAATAACGATGATTGGCGCTGGTCGGATACCTTGCGGACCCAGTGGCGCTTTCTGCGCATGGAGGCGCGAACGGATGCGGGCACGCGGGAGCAGCCCTTGGGGATGGATGAGGAACGTCTGGATTCGTTGCACAGCATTTGTTTAAGACCTTCGACTGGATTTTGGCTTCAGGATCTTCTGCTGCACACAGAGATTGAATCGGGACCTGTTCAAATTCAGATCTCTCTACAGCCCTGGATCCAGCATGGAGCCTTAGCGGCATGGCATAGCGGAGATGACTCTCTACAGCGAATTTCCGGTCGCATCGGAGGCTTGCGGAAAAAGGCGGAGTTCGTCTTTCAGCCTTCAGAGCGGAATTCACTCCATGTGGGGCTCACTCATGAAAATCGCCAGGGTGACTGGGATGATTTGGAGTGGCAGCCGTCGCAATTGGTCCTTTGGGCGGGTTTAGAATGCCATTTACCAACGGGAATGCGTATCGGCCATGTCTGGCAATACCAGTCTGTTATGCGATGGAATACAATCGCAGATTCTAGTGTGCATATCTCTGGACGCTGGGTCTGGAACGCAATCGTTCACCAGGATTTCGAAAATGGATTTGAGTTGGAAGCCAACTGGATCCACGTCTTGCTCGGGGGGGATGCCGAGGTTCCTGGGCAGAACTTAGACCGTACTCGGTTTATGTGTCATTTGGGCTGGCGTTTTTAACCTAGACCCAGATGGTATAGTTTAAAGGAACCTCTAAAAATCGTCTCGACAAGCACAAAACAACACCTTATCGTTCTGTTCCCTGATTTGAGTGATTTTCCCCCCTCACATTTCGATGGTTTTAGGCCTCACCGGGGCCTTGCTGCGGCCATACGCCGCCCTTGGACGCAGTCCTCATTGAGACAACCCGATTCTCATTGTCGCCCTCGCAATTCCTATGCCTTTTATCGTGTCGCGCTTGATCTGCTACGCCCTCTTTTGCACCATCGGAAAAATTTGGAACTGCTTGAAATCCCAAGGAAAAGATGATATTCTAGGGGAAATTCCCGGCAGGACCATTGACGGAAGGTGAACATGTCCACGACAGACGAGTCCATTCTCAAAGAATTTCTAGCAGAATCTCTGGATCATCTTGATGGCATTGAGGATTCCCTCTTGCAAATCGAGGCGGATGGCGCCAACATCGACGAAGAACTGGTAAATAAGGTGTTTCGCGCGGTGCACACTATCAAAGGCGGAGCTGGATTCCTGAATCTCCAAAAAATTTCTCAGGTCTGTCACGCGCAAGAAA
>DATIQS010000180.1:0-6563 GCA_035470605.1 Fibrobacteraceae bacterium | reverse complement strand
CCCCTGAATTACAGTGTAGTCATTCGCATTGATTGCATTCAGCATTGCCATTCCAAGGCCTGGATAAGAAAAGATCATTTCCGTAATCAGGGCGCCTCCCACCATTTGGCCGATGGAGAGAGCCAAACCAGTGAGCTGAGGCAACATTGCGTTACGGAAGAGGTACATCAAAACCTTATTTTCCTTCAGCCCCAACCATTTGGCATACTTAATGTAGTCGGTGCCCAATTCATAAATTCCCATGGAACGCATACCAATGGCCTGGCCACCAGCAAGGATCAGAAAAATGGAAAGGAATGGAAGAATGTAGTGATATCCCATGGAACCAATGAATTCCAACGAGAAGTTGGGAATCAAATCGCCAGAATAAGCCCCCATGGCAGGGAACCAGCCTAGTACAACGGCAAAGATATAGACCAAAACCATGCCGAAAACAAAAAAGGGAACGGAACTCATGAATAAAGCCATCGGAAAGATAACCTTATCAAAAACGCCTCGACGGTATGCCGCTAAAGCCCCCAGTAGATTTCCCACAATCCAACCGAGCAGAATGGTGGGCAACTGTAGCGCGATTGTCCATGGAACCGCCTGAACGATAATGTCAATCACCTTTTTGGGGTATTTCTGGATGGAAATGCCCAAATCCCCCTGCAGAGTCATTTTGAGGTAATTGACAAACTGATCAAACGAGGAGGTTTTGATCGCCTGCCCTTTGTCATCGCGAATAATCGTTCCCTGACCATCCACTTTGATAAGGCCGAACTCCTTTTCAAAGCCTTCGCGCTTTTCCTGAAGGACCTCATCAGACAGACCTTGGGAGGCCTTGGCCATCATGATGTCCACCGGATTACGATCCCCCAAGCGAGGGAGGGTGAAGTTAATGACAATAGCGACCAGGAAGGTCAAGAAATACCAGCCCCCCCGAAAAAGGATGTATCGTGCCGTTGGGTACTTTTTCAGCATGGAAGACTCGTTACTCGGCAGGCTTCAACTGCCAAAGGATGTTCGTACCAGCGCTAACCATGGGGAGTTGAGGTGGAGCGTAACTATTTTTGGCGGTAGGCCAGTTGGTCCAATGGGCGGAGCTGAATTCATAGAACTGTTCTGGCGAATAGCTGAGCGGAATCGCGGGTTGATCTTCCATAAAAATCTTGTTCAATTCCGCATAGGCCATCTTCAATGCAGCCTCATCGCTTAATAGCGGAATCAGCTTTAGCAGGCTATCCACCTTCGGATTATAGTCCTTCGCTCCTGGATTGTTATAGCGCCCCTGATTCTCGTTCATGCTGTTACCACCACCAACGGGTTTCCAGTTCCGGGAGGACATAACTGCCTCAAATCGGCTCCAAGGCAAAGAGGGAGTAATCGCAGCAGCAGGTTTATGCATAATCAAGTCGAAATCACCGGAAGGTAGAGCAGGCCAGTATAAGCCAGCATCCACAAATCCTTCACGGGCATCAATCCCAGCGGCGCGGAGAGATTTCACTGCAATCGTGACCATGGCTTCCCAATCCGACCAACCCGCAGGACACTTGATATAAAGCGTAGGAAGTTTTTTACCAGTTTTATCGACCATGTAATCCAAGACGCCGTCCGCTTTAAACACAGATTTGTAACCAGCGTCAGCGAGCATTTTTTTCGCGGTTTCGGGGTTGTAACGAACACCCACAGAATTGAGATCCTCTTGGTTGATGAACTTACCCTCCAGCACCGTCGGCATGATCAAGCCTGGCTGCAAATCTGGAGCATAACCCGAAATAGCGAGTTCTTTTACATCCGCATAGTTGATTGCGGCAGCCATAGCACGACGGAAAACCTTGTCGTTCATGGGTGCTTTGGTCGTATTGATCAAGAGCAAAGGCATGGAACCGGGAACGAAGAACGGAGCATCTTCATACCAAGTACCGACGTTGTCTTTCTTCTTCATCCAGATACGGGGAATAAAAGTCTGGGAAGCGTCGATTTCTCCTTTTTGCAAAGCAATAGCGAAATGATCGTTGCTCTTGAAAATCGGATGGACGATATATTCGGGAACCGGAAGCTGACCATTATGCAAAACCGCGTTGCCCCAGTAATCATCACGACGCTTGATCACAATCTTTTCATTGGAGTAAGTCTCTAAATTGTAGGGGCCAGAAACCACAGGCACACTGTCGATTTTCAGTTTCTGGACCTCAGCAAGATCGTTATTATGGGAGGCCAGTAAAGCCTCAAACACATGGGCAGGCACAATACGAATCGCCTGGAGCAAGTCAAGAATGACCAATGGATTGTTGCGGCCTTTTTTATCCACAAGGAAAGAAATGCGCTCTACCTTGGTGCCGTTTGCATCGACGGTGTCCACATTGATGCCCGAAATGAACTCGATGGCGTAACCAGTGGCAGCTCCCTTAAAGCGGCGTCCAATATCATAAATGAATTTCACATCTGCAGAGGTCACGGGTTGTCCGTCGCTCCACTTAGCCGCGGGATTCAAATCAAGCACAATGCTATCTGCATCCTTGGAAACTAGAGTTCCAAGACAGGGCTCAACTTGCCCTGTCAAAGAGTTGTAGTTGATCAAAGGCTCATACATAAGGTTAAAACGATCACTCACCGGCCAGGCAGCCTGCCAACTTTCCGCCAGCGGATTGAACGTGCTCGGATCCCCCCACTGGGAACCCGCCAGATACAACGTTTTGCTACGGGGAATACCGTTGCTAAGATCGTCGCCAGAAGTCTTGGCCTGTTCTCCTTCCTTGCAACCCGCAAGAAGAAACAGGGCAGCGCACGACAGAGACAAGCTTGTACGAATAATTGCGCGCATCGAGTCCTCACTTCATAAGATCCCAGACAAGTCAGCCCAGGACATGGTTCTTGCTTTAAATGCAGTGCAAATATAATCCAAAAGGCCCTGAAAAGTCTGGCCAAGGGGCGAATTTAAAGGGAATTCCAGGAAATTTGACAGAAATGATTCTTGCCAGCTCCCAGCGGAAAAGAAGAAAGACAGCAGAGATCATCGGCTTCGCAGAAGAGGCTCAAACGAGCAAAATTGAATCATTCAAGCGCGATACAAGCGAAATTCCCTTTTTCTCGCGGATTACAAAAATCCACAAACAGGGAAAATCCACCCATCAATAACCCGAATTCACAGACGCAGGGTTCTTTTTCCCATCGACCCCCCCAAACAACAACAACCGAAAGCGGCAGAAATTTTTTCGTTCTGAGGTCCATCGGTTCCACGAAACGAGTCTTTGCTCCATTGTCCTTTCCCATAAAGTGGCTTAGATTTATGATAAAATTTTAGTCCAGCGAGGTTTCATGTCCGAATTTCGTCAAAACATCGCTACAGGTGAATGGGTCATTATTGCGCCAGAGCGACGCGGTCGGCCTGATGATTATGTCCATGCAAAACTTGGTGGAGATCTTGCGGCGCAGGAGTCTTATCATGTGGACTGCCCTTTTTGTCGAGGGAATGAAGCACAGTGCCGAGAACCGGTTTATGAAATTCTGGATGGCCGGGATTGGAAAATTCGCGTGGTGCCCAATATTTTTGCTGCGCTGGATACCGACGCAAACCCCTCTCGTCAGAGGGAAGGGGTTCAACTGAAAGCGGGTGGTTATGGAGTCGCCGAGGTGTTGATTGAATCCCCCTTACACAACGTGGATTTGGCCACTCTGCCCTTGGCTCAGGTTGAGGAAGTCATTAAGGCTTACCGCTATCGATACAACGAAATTTCAGCAGATCCCGCCATCAACATCGTGAATATTTTTCGAAATCACGGTCCGAATGCCGGAGCCTCCCTTCGCCACCCCCATTCCCAAATTATCGGCTGCATGGTTGCCCCTCCTCATGTCACGGACCAGATTGAGTACGCCAAACGCTATTACAACACGTGGGGAACATGCGTGTATTGTACCGCGATTGAAGATGAGCTCAAACAAGGAGTTCGCATTGTTCAGGAGAGTCAATACTTTGTTGCCTACTGCCCCTTCGCCTCCAAATCTCCATACGAGGTACGCATTTATCCACGGCGGCATTGCTCTATTTTTGGAGCCTTAGAAGCCGAAGAAGAAATCGATTTGGCGATGGTCCTAAAGCAGACCTTGATGCGCTTGCGTATCCTTCTGGATGATCCAGACTATAATTTTTACATCCGTTCCGCAACAACGAGTGATGGGCAGGTTCAATTTTATCATTGGTATCTGACAATTGTGCCCCGAACCAGTCATCATGCGGGTTTTGAGTTGGGAACCGGTATCTATATCAATACCTCAAGTCCAGAAGTCTGTGCAGCGGAGTTGCGCAATGTCAAATTGCCAGAATTGCCGCCAGGACTGAGCCGACGGCTATAAGACACTAGAAGCTCTGCCCAATCAAGAAATTGAACTCCATGTCCCCCACGCTGCTATAATCATAGCCACTGTAGGTTTCTCCTGGATCTAAAGGCCAGGCGAAATCGAATCCAATCGTGCCGAGCATGGGCACAATCACCCGGAACCCAAAACCAACATCCCGTTTGAGGGAGGATGGATCCCATTCGCTAAGAGGAGAGGCCTGTTTCTTGGAGACCTTGACGCTGGGGCTGTATCGTTGGCCGAAGACGTTTCCTGCATCAAAAAAGAAGGGGAGTAGATAGAAACGATTTTCAGCAACTGGATACGTCAGCTCGGCACTAATGAACTGGTAAGATCGTCCCAATCTACGATAACCAATGGAGCCCGAGGAATAACCACGCATCATGCCCTGGTACCCCAACACGCCACCCATCTGGTATAGCGCACTATATTGCAGCGCATCTCCCATAATGATGCCATATTCATTGGTAACCCCTAAGGCGAGAACCTGATTCTGGAATTTCAACAAGGGGAACCACCACTTCAGAGTGAAATCATTCTTCCAATAATTGAAGTCACCCAGAGGAGAGCCAATGACCTTGGCCAAGGTCCATACGAAACGGGAGCCTTCGTTGGGGAACATGGGCAAGTTTTTATCATCGCGAATGATGGTGAAGCCAACCGAAGGAGCAAATCCCGAGAAGAGCACGAGGCTGCCATCGACATTGTCGCTCTGGTTATAAACTTGGAGGCTCGTATTCAATTGTCCATAGAAATAATCATCAGGCCAAGTCAGTTTTGAACCTAAATAGGCAGCGACCCCGTATCGCGTGATGTCGTCATCGTCATCGTCCCCTTCGGTCCAAGTATAGTTGAGGCTACCGCCCAAAGTAATCGGTCGGTCCCGCAACCAGGGTTCGGAGAAGCTCAAGGTGGCGCTCTTCTTTTCCGATCCATATTCCAAATTGATCGCGGCATTCCGCCCATCACCCATACAGCAGTTGGGGATAGAGATACCGATGGTGCCGGTGAGTCCATCACTCTGAGAATAAGCGACTCCTGCGCTGAAGGTTCCCGTCCCGGCTTCACGTTCTGCAACGGTGAACACCAAATCCACATCCTGTTCGCTGCCCTCCACGGGCTGAATATCTGGGACAAGATTGTCAAAATAATTGAGCTGATAGATTTCACGGAAGGAACGTTCCATTAGAGATTGCCGGTAGGTATCACCAGGAAATAGTTGCACCTCGCGGCGGATTACCTTGTCCTTTGTCCGCGTGTTCCCTTTGATTTCCACCCGACGGATGATCGCCGGCAAGCCCTCCGTTACATTGAAGGTGAGGTTCACGATGGAATCCTGATATTCACGATTTTCGTCGAGCCGGACAAAGAGATAACCCTCCTCGCGGTACATGTCGGTCATTCCTTTTTTGGTGCCTTCATAGCGACGATAATCAAAAATTTCTCCAGAATCCAACTGAACGGCAGAGTGGAGATACGGAGAGGTCAACACCTCATTCCCCTGGATATGGACAGAGCCAGCATAGTATTTGCGGCCCTCATGAATGTCCGCGTCCACCCGTACTAGATCGGAAGTGGCGATAGAATCCCAGGGTTGTAAAACCGGATAGGTTTCTTCCAGAGTCAAACGCACCAAACGGCGGTCCTGGAAGGGTGTGCGATGTTTGATATGGAGCAGGGAATCAATTGCAGGATGATTCCAAGGTTTCTGTGGCAAAGCAGCCACCCATTCGGCACGCAGATCACTATAGGTGATGAGACGATTCAGAATGTCGGCCGCCTGTTGCTCTCCAGTAATGACAGGGACAGGAACAGCTTGCCCGGCATCGGAATAGTTATGGCGGAATCGACGGTAATAGGGCGAGGATTTGGCGTGGGTTTGACCAGCCAGGGTGTGCATCGGATTTTCAGGACTGGCGATATCCTGATTCAGTTGCTGGTAAAGAGCGTCCATGGTCGAGGCCGGACGCACCATCCGCCCCATATAGAAACGGAAGGTTGAATCTGGAAGATACACGAGGTCATAATGGTTCAGCGAGGCGTCCAGATATCCCTTGGACTTGCAAACCAGCAACATAGAATCGCGCCCCGCATCGAACAGTTCTTCCTTGAATTCGCCGGAACCGTACCACTGGTTCAACTCAATGCCCGACCCCTCAACGATTTCTTCCTTCGGAATATCCGAGACCCCCGTTACATTGATTGATTCGACCACAACCTTATCG
>DATIQS010000179.1:0-5464 GCA_035470605.1 Fibrobacteraceae bacterium | reverse complement strand
TTCCAGATTGCCTCAAGATAGGCCTTCCTTTCCGCTTTTCCCATGTGCCGTTTCCTTCAAAATTGGGTAATGTTCCAATTTGAGGTAACGAAGCTTTTCGGGCCAGGCTTCGGTAAGCTTTATCTTGAGGCAATTCGGTGCAAGCGGCGGGGGACTTGCCTTTTTCCCCGCGTTATTACATTTGATACGGGTAGAACGATCTCTATGAAAATATACAGCTGGAATGTGAACGGCATACGTGCCGCAATGAAAAAAGGGCTGACCGGATGGTTGGCTTCGACTCTACCCGATATTTTCTGCCTACAAGAGGTTCGCGCAGAAGAGGACCAGATTCCAGAGGAACTGCGCAACGTAACGGGCTACACCGCTTTCTGGAATCCAGCTCAACGGAAGGGTTATAGTGGTACAGGGATTATGACTCGCATTGCCCCTGAGGAAATCAATCTCGGCTGGGGTGATCCAGAATTCGACAACGAGGGCCGCATCGTTCAGCTTGTTTTTCGAGATTGGGTCCTTAATAGCGTTTACTTTCCCAATGGGGCCAATGGTGATGATCGCCTGGATTATAAGTTGCGGTTTTACGACGCGTTTCTAGAAAATTCCGATGCTTGGGTGCGCAAAGGCAAACACGTGGTCACCTTAGGGGATTACAACACCTGCCACAAGGAAATCGACATTGCTCGTCCCAAAGAAAACGAGGGCGTTTCAGGGTTTCTCCCTATTGAACGCGCCTGGATGGATAAATATGTGGAACATGGTTACGTAGACACTTTCCGTTTGCTCCACATGGATGCACGAGATGTGTATAGCTGGTGGTCTAACCGAGGAGGAGCACGCTCCCGCAATGTAGGCTGGCGTATTGATTATTGCTTTGTGGATCAAGGCCTTGTTCCCATGGTGCGCTCTGCCCTGATTCACCCCGAGGTGATGGGGAGCGACCATTGTCCTATCAGTGTGGAACTCGATCTTCCTGAATAACTTATGCAAGAGGGGAATGTTCATTTTGCAATGCTTCTGACCCTGCTGGCGGGAATGTCCACCGGTGTGGGAAGCCTAATGGCATTCCTTTCCCGGAAATTCAGCCCTCGATTTTTGGCGGCATCCCTGGGTTTTTCCGCCGGAGTCATGATTTTTGTGTCCCTGGTGGACATCTTTCCCCAGGCAAAAGAGTCCCTGATTGCTCTGCACGGGAATAAACTGGGATACTGGATCACTATCGCGGCATTTTTCGGAGGAATCGGGTTGATCTCCCTGATTGATAAGCTCGTTCCCTCCTTTGAAAATCCACACGAAATGGGAAACGTCGCAGGCCCCCCTCCCCCTGAAAGCCAGAAACTGATGCGCATGGGCTTGTTTTCCGCCCTCGCGATTGGCATCCATAATTTCCCGGAAGGATTGGCCACTTTCATCGGCGCCTTACAAATGCCAACGTTGGGAGTCAGCATTGCCGTAGCGATTGCCATCCATAACATTCCCGAAGGCATTGCGGTGTCAGTGCCGATTTACTATGCGACGGGGAGTCGCCGAAAGGCCTTGCTGCTTTCCGCAGCTTCTGGACTGGCGGAACCTATTGGTGCTCTGATTGGATACCTATTCCTGCGGAATTTCCTTTCCGGGGAGGCTTTTGGAATCGTGTTCGCGGCGGTAGCAGGAATCATGGTGTTTATCTCTCTGGACGAGCTGCTGCCTACGGCGGAGGAATATGGAGAACACCATGTAGCCATTTTCGGGCTAATCGCAGGAATGGCTGTAATGGCAGCAAGTCTCGCCCTATTTTCCTGATTCTTCACAAAAGGGTTCTTCTCTCTGCATTTTTGTCGAGTTCATTCTTCCTTCTTTCTGGAAAATGTGTATTTTGCGGGCCATGGAAGCTTCCAAATTCGCTCAACCTCATATTCTCTCCCAACCGGTTTATGTACCAGGAAAACCCATCACCCACGTGGCGCGGGAATTCGGTATTGATCCGGCCTCCATCGACAAGCTCGCTTCAAACGAAAACCCGCTGGGGCCCTCCCCCATGGCGGTTGAAGCGGCCACCCGCGCCCTGCGCGAGGTGAACCTCTATCCCGACGGAAGTTCTTTTGAATTGACGGAAAAGGTCGCCGGGCTGCTGAATTTTGATCCCAATCAGATTGTCTTTGGGAATGGCTCGAATGAACTACTGGAGCTGGTAGCTCATGTGTTTCTGGGCCCAGGGACCGAAGCGGTGTTCGGGGAGCATGGTTTTGCCGTTTACAAGCTGGTGACTCTGCTGATGGGGGCAACTCCGGTGGCGGTTCCAATGCCTCAGTTTCGCAATGATCTGGAGGCATTCCGTGCGGCGATTACCCCACGTACCCGCGTGGTGTTCCTGGCGAGTCCCAATAATCCCACTGGCCCGGACAATACGGAAAAGGAGATCTTTGATTTTGTGCGTTCCCTGCCCGAGCATGTGCTTTTCGTACTGGATGAGGCGTATGCCGACTACCTCGACAAAGCCCCGGATCTGCGGCCATTGATTCAGGAAGGTCGTGCGGTGTTATGCGCACGCACCTTTTCCAAAATTTACGGTCTAGCGGGGCTGCGCGCGGGTTATGCCTATACCCGCCAAGATATCGCCTCTTTAATACAACGCGTCCGCGCTCCTTTTAATCTGAATCTGGTGGCTCAAGCGGCGGCGTTTGCGGCTCTGGATGACCTCGCCTTTGTGAAGCGCAGCCGTTCGACGAACCGCGCAGGGCTTGCACAGTTGAGCGCAGGTTTCAAGGACCTGAAGCTCGATGTGGTTCCTTCACGCGCGAATTTTTTGATGGCAAAGGTTCCTAGCGCCAAGGAAGCCTTTAAATTTTTACAATCCCAAGGCTCTATTGTGCGGCCCGTCGGTACCCTGCCCGATTATCTGCGCTTTACCGTGGGTCTCCCAGAGCAAAACGATCGCTTGCTGTCGCGCCTACGTAATTTCCTGGAGAATCTGTGAATCTTGGGGCGAATGGTCCCACCGGAAAACGCGGCACGCGGTTGCAGGCGGTCTCCTTACCCCCAAAATGGCCCTCCTTTCGTCATTTTTCCTTCGTTATTCGTCAACGACCTCTTGTTATTCATCGTTCATCATTCATCACCCATTTTTCATCATTCATAAATTAAGATTAGTATGACCCCATCTAAAGATCCAAAAGGCCGTCTACTTCTGAGTGGAAACGAGGCCATCGCCCTTTCTGCGCGCCATCTGGGCGTCGCCCTCGGTACCGGTTATCCGGGCACCCCCTCCACAGAAATCCTCGAAAATTTTACCGCAATGGGCGGTAAGGCTCAGTGGGCTCCAAACGAAAAGGTAGCGGCGGAGGTCGCATTGGGCGCGGCGTTTGCCAAGGCTCGCGTGTTGGTGACCATGAAACATGTCGGCTTAAATGTCGCGGCGGATACGCTGTTTACCATGACCTATTCTGGAGTCCAGGGCGGTTATGTGCTGGTAGTTGCGGATGATCCCGGTATGGCCTCTAGCCAGAATGAGCAGGATTCCCGGAATTATGCGGTGGCAGCGGGTATTCCCATGTTCGAGCCGGCAGATTCTCAGGACGCGTACGATTTGCTGCGCATCGCGTTTGAGACCTCGGAGTGCTGGCAGATTCCCGTGCTGTTCCGCCTGACGACGCGCGTCTGCCATTCGAAGTCCCCGGTGCAGCCGTTGGCGCCCTGGGGGGAAATTCCTGCGGAAATGAGCGTTCCTGCTCCGACCTTTGAACGCAATATTTCTTCCCGAGTGATGATGCCTGCTTTTGCAAAGCCGGCGCATCGCCGTCTGCGTTCCAAACTGGCGGAAATCCAGGTGTGGAATGAGACTGAGGCACCCGGTTTGCTGGAGATTCCCGGTTCCAAATCTCTGGGAATTATTGCTGCGGGGATTTGCGTGCATCATGCCCAGGATGCCGCTCCTGAGGCCAGTGTTCTGAAGCTGGGGATGACGTATCCTTTGCCGATCGAGCGGATTCGCGCCTTCGCTGCGAAAGTGTCTACCTGCGTGGTGGTCGAGGAAAATGATCCCTGGCTCGCGAATATGCTACATGCAGAAGGGATTCCCGTGTTTGCTAAAAACGATGCGATTTACCGCTTTGGCGAGTTGAATGTGGATCGCGTGCGCCGCATTATCGCTCAGGATAATAGTGAAGAGATGCCCCCGCCTCGGGGAAAACCTCCAGAGCTTTGCCCAGGTTGCCCTCACCGTTCGACATTTGCTGCACTCAAGGAACTCGACTGCATTATTTCGGGCGATATCGGCTGTTATACCTTGGCGGCGCTGCCTCCCTTGGCCGCTATGGATATGATGATCGATATGGGTGCGTCTATTGGCATGGGCCTGGGCCTGCGCCATGTGCTGCCGCGGGAACAGGCCAAGCGCGTGGTTTCGGTGATTGGCGATAGTACCTTTTTGCATAGCGGGCTGACGGGCATTGTGGATATGGCGTATAACGTTCCCGAAACCGGCCATGTGGTGGTGATCCTCGATAATGGCACTACGGCGATGACGGGACAGCAGGAACACCCGGGCACAGGGCGCAAGCTGGCGGGGGAGTTCACCCACCGCGTCAAGTATGAAGAGATCGCCCGCGGAGTGGGCATTCCCAATGTCATGACGATCAATCCCGTGAAGGAAAAGGAACGTTTTAAGCAGGCGGTGGCTGACGCTCTGGCGAAGGATGAGCTTACCCTGATTGTGGCGCAGAGCCCCTGTGTCCTAGCGGTGAGCCGCATCACGGCAGCGGAAAAAGAGCGCAAGGTATGGGAAGCCGAGCAAACGAAATGCACTCTGGCTCAGGGAGGTGCCCAATGATCGTCGATACCCTCAATATTCGTTTTGCCGGCCTGGGTGGTACCGGGACCATTAAGGCTTCTGATGTGATGGCCGACGCGGCCTTTCGCTCTGGTTATGAGGTGAAGAAGGCGGAGGTGCATGGCATGAGCCAGCGCGGCGGGAGCGTTTCTTCCGATGTGCGTTTCGGAACCCAGGTGCACAGCCCCATGATCCCAGAAAAGTCCTGCGATTTTTTGGTTGTTCTGGAAGATTCTCAAGTCGCTGTAGTGCAGGGCGGTTTGCGCCCCGACGGTGTGCTTTTGGCGTCTTCGGCGATTGACATGGCGAAACTTCCAAGTGCGAAGGCTCTGAATGTCGCTATGCTGGGATTGCTGAGCACCTATCTGGATTTGCCTCGCGAGAATTGGGACGCCGCTCTGCGTGCGAATTTTGCCCCCAAGCTCCACGAGGCCAACGCCCAGGCTTTTGAAATAGGACGTGCTGCGCGGAAATAGGGGAAACGGCAACCAAATTTCGGCCTTTTTTCTAATTTTTTTAAGGTTTTCATCCTAAAAAAGAGGTGCACAATGTCCACATCCTATAAAGAACTCGGATTGGTGAACACGAAAAACATGTTCGCCGACGCGGTTAAGGGCGGTTACGCGATTCCCGCCTTTAATTTCAACAACATGGAGC
>DATIQS010000178.1:0-16186 GCA_035470605.1 Fibrobacteraceae bacterium | reverse complement strand
ATTCGGACTGAGGTGCAGGCTCGTGCGACGGTGGAACCCTGGTTGCGCGCTAAGGAGTATGCGTTTTACGCGAATTCTCCCTGGATGGGGCCATATCCTTTTTCCTGGAGGGCAGAATTGGTGCAGACGGATACTTGGGATCCCCTGCGCAATTTTAAGGATCGATCCTTAAATGGTGAAATAGAGTTGTGGCAGATGGAGTCGCGCCATTGGGGGACTCTGTTTGCCACTGGATTTCGGAGTCTATCGCACACAGGCTCTGCGGAGGATTCCTTGGACTGGCTTTCTTCCTCCAATCGAGACTGGGTTCCTCGCTTTGGGGGCGCTTTTTTGTGGGATACGCGGGACGCGGCTTTGGATACCCGCAAGGGCCTCTATTCTGAAATGCGAGTGACACAAAACGCGGGTTGGTTGGGTGGCGTGGGCGATTATATCGAAGTCTTGTGGGATTTTCGTGGCACGTTACCCTTGGGCCCGGGTTATGCACGTTGGGGGTGGCTGGCGCGTGTACGGCCTGGAACCATTGGTTTTTATGACCGACTGTATCAGGGGGGCGCGAATAGTTTACGCGGCTATAACCCGGATAGTGCCATTGATGGAAATTCCGAGGTGTTGGCCAATGCGGAGTGGAGACAGGTGCTCGTGGATCGCCGCCCTATTCGTCTGCTGGGGGTGCAGGGATATTGGGGGCTGCAATGGGTGCTAGGATACGACGCCGCCTGGCTCTGGATGGGGAATTCTTTGCCGGACTGGGAGAATTATCGAGGTGCAATTTATACGGGGTTGCATCTTGTGGTCCCCGCGATTGACCGGGTGCGCATGGAAATTGGAGGCAATCCCCATGATCACACCTGGGCATTCACCATTGGCCTCTATGAAAAGGCAGTCACGCAACGGTGGCGAAGCCGATAAGATTCGCGATTATTCCAGGCAACTGATTTGGGATATATAAGTTGGGACGCTGGAAACCTTTGTAAAAGAAGATCCTGCAATCGTCATATTATCCCCGGATCCAGAATAGGTATAGGTGCCCGTGATTGCATCGTCTCCGAGAGACTCTTCGTCGCCAAAGTCGGTTAGGTCCGTTGGCTTTTCGGTACCATAATATTCATTTCGGGTGGTGATATTCATATAGAGTCCTGCAGAAGAAAGAGAATATGTCCCTGAATAGAGATCCACATAATAATCTTCCGAGTCATAATCGATATTCACCTGGTAGATTGACTCGTCAGAGGACAGGCATAGATATGCTTCTGATGTGTCACCGTCTTCTTCTGTGAACTGGTAGAACCAGGAGCCCAAAGAGACATCACTATTGGATGAGGTGCTCGAGTTATCGTCACCACAGCTCAGATATAACAGTGCTAACGAAGAGAGTCCGATGATGGCTATTTGGCGAATTTGAAATAAATGCATTATTGAACACTCCTTGATTTACTAGGACTTTGATGGTTCGTTTAAAATTTCCATGACTCGTTTTACAATGGCGTTTCGATCCCCGCACCAGTCTGGTGCTAGCAGCGATTCGCTGGGGGCTTCTCCGCTAAACCGTTCAATCGCGATCGCTGGGGGAAGCTCGCGCATCACCATCGCCACAGCCTGGCAGTACGCCTCGAAAGACAAAAGCGAAATATCCCCGTCTTTCCAAGACTTTGCCAGGGCGGTCCCACGAATGACGTGCAAGGGGTGGATTTTGATGGCGCACAAAGGATATTGTGCCACGTAGCGCCCTGTTCGCAGGAAATCCTCCGACGTTTCTCCTGGTAAGCCAAGGATCAGGTGTGTGGCCAAATCAAAGCCGGAGAAACCATGCTGGTGCTCTTCTTCGATTAGGGCGAGGCAGTGGTTCATCGCGCTGGTGAACTCCGCGACTGTGTGCCCGCGGTGAATCAAGTTCAAGGTGGTGTCATTGGCTGTTTGCAATCCGATCTCTAAAATCAGGGGTTTAATCCTGGATGTTGTGCGTAATAATTCCAATATTGGATTTGGCAGGCAGTCTGGTCGGGTTCCAATGGAGAGGCCCACAACTTCCGGGCGATTTAGGGCCTCCTGCCATGCCTGAGAGAGACGTTCCAATGGCGCATAAGTGTTGGAAAAGGGTTGGAAATACGCAAGTAGTCCTGCACCGGGATATTTGGCGTGGATGCGTTTCGCCTGCTGCTCGATTTGTGTGGTAATCGACTGGCCACGCAACGCGAGTGCAGGACTAAAGGAACGATTATCACAATAGATGCAGCCACCCGTGCCTTTGGTTCCATCCAAATTGGGACAGGTGCAACCTGCATCTAGGGTGACTTTCCGTACAGACTTGCATTTGGGAAATCGCTCCTGAAGAAATTCTTTATAGGTGCGAAAGACGTGCGCCATGGGTTCCCTTAAGCAGCCTTGGTCATGCGCCATACCTTGAAACCCTGCCGGACGGCGATCACGTCGGCGGACAAGTCCAGGTCCATAGCGAATTGTCCGTAAGGAAGAAATTGGTTCGCCACTAATCGGATTTCCCCACCAGGCTCCAGATGATCCTTACAGGCTTCCAGCCAGAGTTTCCCCAACTGGCGTAGCTCTCGCCCTTCCAGATGAAAAGGAGGGTTACTGAGAATGCAGCTAAATTTTCCAGGGACACCCTCTCCGAGGAAATGCAAGCCGACGGTCGTCGATTTCGTACAAGACTCCAGATTCCTTTGGGCTACACGTACCGCAAAAGAGGCATGGTCGGAGGCGTAGACAAACTTGGCGTGACCAGCTACCGCCACGCGGGCAATGATTCCCGCCCCACAACCGAAATCCCATACAGAATTTCCTGCCTGGATCCCTAAATGTTCTAGCAATAAAGCGGTGCCTGTGTCCAAATGCCCCGCTGCGAAAGTCCCCTCTGGGAGCCAGAAGGGAAAAGAGCCCAAGGGGGTGGACACCTCCTGCAAAATAGGCGCCTCCCCAGAATGGATTCCCGCAGGTGGGCGAGTGTTTGTACGTAACCAGCGTGCGTGGCAACCGATGGCTTCTGTCTCTATGGGGAAGCCTTTTTTAGACAAATGCCGTTCCAGGGATCGGATTCCATCGTCATTAAGACCCAAAATGTGTAACGGAATCCCTGCGGGCAGGCTCGCACAGAACGCTTGAATCCAGGAATCATTCCAATCCATATCGCGGAAAATGCGGAAAACGACCGCATCGCAAGGAGGAAGGTCCAGTTGATCCGGGTCCGCCATTCGAGAGTCCACGCGTTGGTTCAATGGCGAAATCGTATTTTTGGTGGCTTCCTTCACATTGATTTGCAGCGCCAGATGATCTTCAAGAAATGGATGGATGGCAAACAGCTGTTGGGCGGAATGGGTGGCGCTTAACCAGGCCCCGCAGCCGCAGTTCACCAGGGTCAGACGAGAGACATTCGGCAACCCTTGGCGTAGAAGCAAGTCGATGGCTCCATCTTGTTGCGGTTCTCCAGCTACCCAGTCGCATCCTAGCCAGGACCATTGACGATAGTTTCGCCTAGTCAACAATGCAGAAAATGGTTCAGTCACGAAGCTCCTCGTCATTCGGAGTCCAATGTAACGCCGCGAAATCCTTTGTCGTCAGTTCTCGCCAAACGCCAGACTTCCATTCTGGCGTCAGGATCAGGGAGCCTATGGCGACCCGCCGTAGCTCTTTCACGCGGCCACGGACTGCGGCAAGCATTCGTTTTACTTGGTGGTACTTGCCTTCGCGGATCTCCATGCGAAGCCAGCCATCGGGCAGAGCCTCCAGGCACACTGGTTGGAAAAGCCCTTTTTCTCCACGCAGGTTTACTCCAGCGCGTAAAGAATTGAACTGTCCTTTGTCCAGTTGCGCCTCGGGCAAGATTTCGTAGGTCTTCCCCAGTTCGTGTCGTGGTGATTCTAGATGATGGACGAAATTTCCATCGTTGGAGAGGATTAGAAGCCCGGAAGTATCCACATCCAAACGGCCTGCAGACTGCACACCCATTCGATTCCAGCGAGGTGGTAGGAGATCATATACAGTAGGATATCGGTCCGCCTGATGGCTGCACTCATAGCCAGCAGGCTTGTGCAAAATCGTATAGACGCGGGTTTGCAAAGAAATCGGTTCCCCGTTCACCTCCAATTTTTTCGCTGCTACAGGAATAGGGGCGAGAGGCTCTTCCCAGAGCTCGTCATCCAAACGGACCAAGCCATTTCGGATGAGGTTACGGCACTCCCGCCGTGATCCAAGTCCCAGCAGAAAAAGTTTTGTTTCCAAAGAGTCGCGCTTTGTCATGGAGCCTCGGTTAGCAAGGGGAAAAATCGATTCAGCAACCAGCGGCGCCAAGCGGAAAGGGGCGGGTGGGTGGGATTGGAAAGGAAAAAGCGTCGCAGTTTTCGGCCTAACCAGAATAGGCGTGCTACGTTCCAAAGACTGACAGATAAGAAACGAAGCAGACGGAGAATCGTGAAGCGAAAACGAATCTCCGTACGAAGCTCTCCACAACCCGTTTGAGTCCAATTCGGGATAAACTCCCAACCTGGAGCCCATCCAAAAGCTCCGATCCCAGCATAAGCCGCTGCCGCCATCCAGGCCGTTTCCGCCGGATTTTTTCGCCCCGCCTGGATTCGCAGCATAGGAACGTGAACGCGAAAGATGCGGAAGAAGTGGCGCAGAATCCGCCGAGCAGAACGCAATGTCAAAGCTTCCATATCTGGATGCAATGCCAGAGAGGCCCACATCCGGTCCGTGTTTTCTTCTGCATCTATTTCAGAAGGCTTAGGTTTTTCCTTTTCTTCTTGGGGGGGTGTGCCCCTCAGAGGAGACGAAGGTGACTTCGTTATGCTTGGTGGCGCGATGGGGCCTGAGGACTTTTGTGGGAGAGTCCTCGTTTCTTTTGGGATTGATTGTGGAGGAGTCGAATGGGCGAGGGAACGGGTGGCTGCTGGCTTTGTTTCTTTTTTTACAGTTTCTTCTTTGAATGTCTGGAATAAGGTCCATCGCCAAAAACGCCCCACCGCATCCAGATTGCCAGATTCGTTCCAGAACAAGAGGAGTTGCACCCGGAAAGGGAAAAGCAGTACTCCAAAAAGCAAAAAAGCCAAGGACAAGGCCAGAATCACAAGGGCAAAATAGCAATTGGCGAGCGGCCTCCAAATTTTTTTATTCTAGGCTTAAGTTCCAGAAAAAACTGCCGATAATGTATTTAGGGCAAGCTGTGAAAACAGCGACCAGGGACAGGATGTCCCTGGAAATTTATGAAAACATGGAGGTTTTCAATGCGCATTAATCACAATATCTCTGCGATGATTACGCAGACTGCGCTGAATGGCGCAGATGACGCAATGAGTAAATCCCTGGAGAAACTCTCTACGGGTTTGCGTGTCAACCGGGCATCTGACGATGCTGCTGGTTTGGCGGTGTCCGAACGGTTGCGTTCTCAGGTAAAGGGGCTCACTCGGGCCCAGGCCAATGCTCAGGATGGTATCGCCTTGCTGCAGATCGCCGAAGGCGCCTGTAATGAGATGGATGAAATTCTGCAGCGTCAACGCGAGCTAGCAGTCCAAGCCTCGTCAGATACACTGACATCTACGGACCGTTCTTACCTGCAACTGGAGTTTGACCAGTTAAATCAGGAAATCGACCGGATTGCCAAGTCGGCGCAATATAACACGATGACCTTGCTTTACGGCGGCTCTGGATTCGGAGTCGGCGATGCTGGATCTGTGTTGCACATCGGTGCAAACGCAGGGGCTTCGGACGAGATCAATGTCCATATTGATTCGATTTCGTCTGGCTCTTTGGGGATCAGCGCTAGTGGAATCGGTGTTTCCACCCAGTCCTCAGCGAAGTCCACTATCACTACCGTAGATACGGCGATGAACACGGTGAATAAGCTGCGTGCGAATTTGGGTGCCTATATCAACCGTTTGGATCATGCCATCAACAGCATCTCCAATCAGGAGTACAACACCGAAGACGCTGAGTCGCGTATCCGTGATGTGGATTTCGCCACGGAAACAACGGAGTTTACGCGCAATCAGATCCTGGTACAGAGTTCGACCGCCATGTTGGCTCAAGCGAACTCTGCACCTCAGAGTGTCTTGTCGCTTCTGTCGGCATAATCTAGTCCTGTCTTATTCTCATGGTCTCTTCGGCTCCGGTGTGCCTGCCCCGGAGCTTTTTGTCGTTTCTATTTGCTAGTGCTTTATCCTAGACTTCGCAGTTCAAATAGGGCAAATGATGAGGTGGCTCTAAGAGATCTTAAATCGGTAAATAAAGGAAAGTTTTTCTCGATATTGACGAGAGATCTCCCTAATTCAGCAGTTCTGCCCGCATTGTGGAGAGGTCTCCAAATTCCTGCGCCAATTCCGTCAACAAAGGCTTGAGCCCTTCAATGGTGGGCTGCATTCCCCAACTCCACAACAAGTCGTAGAGTTCCCGTGAGATAACAGCGGGGGCTGGGTTTCCTCCTTGTCCCGCTTTAAGCAATCGGCATAACAGATCGGAAAGCTGAACGACGGCAGCAAGGTCGCGGTGTTCCGTAGGACAATCCTCCAAATGGTGATGATAAGCCATCGCGTCAGCTAATGCCTTGGGCAACTTCCAGCGCTCTGCAAGCCAACCTCCGATTTGCCCATGATCCGTATCTAAAAACTCCCGTTCCACATCATTCAGGTTACGACTTGTGCGTTGCGCGGTGGCCAAAATCTCTGCGAAATCTTCCGGTAAATATTGGATGAGAAGGACCTTGCCAATATCATGCAAAAGTCCGGCCGTAAAGGCCTCCGAACTCATATGCGGAAGCCAGCCCTTCGCGATACGACGGGCAGCGCTTCCTACAGCGAAGCTGTGATCCCAAAACCCCGAAAGATCAAAGCCGTCTAAACTTTTTGCGGAACGGAAGGCGTTGATGACTGACACGCCGAGAGAGACTTCGCGCACCATATCAAATCCAAGAATAACCACCGCCTGATGTACCGAGCTAATCTCCCTCCCCAGACCATAGTAGGAAGAATTACACATTTTCAAGAGTCGTGCAGTAATCACCTGATCCTGGGCGACGAACTGCGACAGGTGTGCAGCATTGGTGCGCGGATTGTCCACTAAATCGAGCAACTTTGCGGCAAAGGTCGGCAATGTCGGTAAATTCAGTAAAGACTGCGAAATCCTCCGCAGGTGTGCGGCACGGGATTGGGGGGTAACGGCTGATGTGGTCATTTGCAGGGAATCCATGCAGTAGCGCAGTCTAACAGGAAAACGGTTTGGATCCTCAAGATCGATAGATTTCTAGGCTTGAAGATCAACATGACCCGCGCCCAAATTGTGGTGTAGTATTTCTTCTTCGTCTGCACGATCATCGGAATTCGATGCTGACGGGGAAGGCCGTTTCCGTTTCTTTGGCGGTTGATGATCGGAATCCTGTTTCTCCTGAGCATCAGGGTCCAGAACAATTTCATCCGTGGCTTCTACCGTATTTTCTTTGCGGATTTCATCCCGGCGCGTTGCATCGTGAGCCTGGCGAGCATCAGCCACCTGCTTCTGAGACTCGTTGGCCCGCAAATCAGCCACCACTTCGGTTCGGTGGAACATCTCTGAATTTTGAAAAGGGGCGGATAGCATAGCCAATTCTCAACGATTGGATTGCTCCATCACTCTGGCCCGTAATTTCATCATGGCCTTGGAATGGATCTGGGAAACACGAGATTCCGTAATTCCCAGGACCTCGCCAATTTCCTTCAAAGTCAATTCCTCATAGTGATATAGGGCCACGACAAGGCGTTCCTTTTCTGGAAGATCACCAATTGCCTCTTTCAAAATGCGTTTGGTTTCCTGAAAACCCATTTCTTTTAATGGATTCGTCCCCTGGGGATCCTCAATCGTATCCAGGACAGTCAAGGTCTTCGCATCTCCTCCCATTTCTGAAAGTGACTCGTCCAAGGAAATAATGGTGGTGGTGGCAACATCTGACAACAAGTCCTCAAACTCAGCCATGGAAAGCCCCAACTCCACGGCCACCTCATCATCGTAAGGCATTCGACCAAGTCGTTGTTCAAGATCAGCGTAAACCTGCTGCAATTTGCGAGATTTTTGGCGAACGCTACGCGGGACCCAATCCAGAGCACGTAAGTCATCCAGAATTGCGCCACGAACTTTATGTGTAGCAAAGGTTTCAAACTTGAACCCCAAAGAAAGATCAAAGGATTCCACCGCCTTGATTAAGCCAATGACTCCTGTGCCGATCAAATCGCCCACTTCCACGGATTTGGGCAAATTGACGGCCATCCGCTGCGCAGTATAACGAACCAAAGGAGCGTACTCGGCCAATAATTTGTCTTTGGCCTGCTGATTTCCTTGTTCCTTATATTCCTTCCAAAGCTGATTCAAATCCATCGACATGCTTCTTCCAATGTAGACATTTAAACATCAAACTGTTCGCTGGGATTAATTCCCCTTCTTGTTGTTTCGCTTTTCTTCTTTCTTGTCCTTTTTGTTCCACTCCTGTTCTTCCTGGCCTGGAGAGGCTAAATGGAAGGACAGGCCACCGTTCACCCGATCCACCTTTTTCTCCCTCGCATCTGCGACCATGGCTTTAACAAGCGCATCCAGAATAATGGCAAAAAAAACCCAGAGAAGAGCGCTAACCAGTAAACTTTTGACCAAGATAAACAATAGGCTCTGTAGGTCCAGATGCTCCGCGAGGAGCATGGACAACAGGAGCACAATCCAAAAGGAAAGTACGACAATGGCTTTACTGATGTTCTTAACGAGCGAGACGTAGTTCATAAAGTTTCTCCAAATCACTTAAGACGATTTTCCATAATTTTCATGGCCGAACGCACGGCTTTCGCATAGGGCCCTTGCGGCTGATCCAAGACCAAAGGCTTTTGTCTCGCCAGGGAGCGAGGCACTTCGGGATCAGAAGGCAACCACCCCCACAAAGGAAGCTGAACTTTAAGAAATCTCGCCGCAATTTTTGCCAAATTCAAATAAACCACACGAGCTTGTTCTTCATTTTGGGCCTGATTGATCACAACACCAATATGTGCATCTGGTCGCCGATGGATCACCGTTTTCAGCGTACCATACGCATCCGCCAAAGACGTTAATTCCGGCGCAACCAGAAGGGCCAAATCATCCGCTGCGGACATGAACACCAAATTAGGTTCCGACAACCCCGCACCGACATCGACAATCGTCCAATCATAGGAGGTGCACTGCTGACGCAACGCGCTAAGAAGTCTTTTGGCTGCATCACCCTGCATCCAGGAGGCGTCCGGGATACCAGAAAATCCATGAACAAAATCCACGCCCTGGACATTGCGCTGAATCACTTCGTCGAACCGCTTTTCTCCTTGCAAAAAAAGTCCCCAATGCCAAGGCGGATTGATCCCAAGAAGGATGTTGAGATCGGCCATCCCGGGGTCTGCATCACACAGAAGGACGGATTCACCCTGAGCCACACGCAGCACGGCACAAGACAGAGCAAACGTGGTCTTTCCCACGCCCCCTTTCCCACTTCCGATCACCAGCATTCTAGAGGAGCGGGTCCCACGGTGTACCGCATTCTGAAATCCTTGCAATTGGGAAACCGTCACAGGACCACCTCACCAAGGACCCAACCTGCCAACAAATCACGTTGGGCATCCTGCAAATCATCAGGAATTCGCTGCCCGGTGGTAATAAAAGAAACCGGGAGTTTTGTTTGCGTCGGCAACCAGAGTAAAGCGCCGAGCTCAAAAGTCTCGTCCTGTTTGGTGAACAGCAGACGACTCACCCCCATGGGACGGAAAAGTTCAACCATTTCCTGAAGATCTCGATCACGGGTATTGAGAGACAAAACAAGATGCACCTCATCTGGGTGTACCTCCGCCACAAAATCCCGCAGCTCATCCAAGTGCTCCTTGTTGTTGCGTGAGCGTCCTGCAGTATCCACCAGAACCAGATCAAAATGTTTGAGACGCTCCAGTGCCGGTTGGACATCTTCTAAACCAAACACCGTTTCCAGCTCAATCCCAGCTGCCGCGGAAAAGGATTGCATCTGTTCCAGCGCTCCCATTCGATAGCAATCCGTGGTAAGAATGGCGACATTGCGATGGCCCTGTAAGAGTTCACGCCCGGCGATTTTCGCAATTGTGGTAGATTTTCCAACACCAGTGGGCCCTAACAGTAACATGACCGCGGAACGGCCACGACGAACAGGGACCCCTGGATTGATAGGAATTCGACTCGCAATCACTTGGCGCGCAGCCGTCAGAAGGCGTTGATCTTGACGTTCTTCTGGAGGACACGTCAGCATGATTTCCGCCAACAGGTCTTGTACCAAAGAAGGCATCAGGCCCGCCTTTTCTAGGCCTTTTGCCAACGACTGAAATTCCACTGGGATCCCGGCCTGCAGGGTCTGTAGATTGGTTTTAATTTCATCACGCAGTTGATGAACGTCTTGGCGCAACGCCTGGACCTCATGCATCGTTTTTTCCACCTTTCCGCCAAGACCGACCACATTGTGCCCACCTTGAAGTGCGGCGGCCTCTTGGTCTAAATTTCGCCATTGAACCGTTCTCGGTTCTCTTGATTTCGTTTCTGCGGACGGCGTAGAAAGGGCGGGTTGCGCTTCAGATTCATCGAGAGCGGCAGTCACCTCAACCCCTTCGGATTTACCAAGCAAATTTTTTGGCTCGTGAATTTTGAGAATGACGGCATCAGGCCCAAGCTCGGCTTTCACCTGCAACAGGGCTTCTCGTGTCGTGTTCGCTAGATACTTTTTAATCTTCATGGATACTCAAATTGGCAATAGAGGTGATGTTAATTCCACTGGCGATTTCGCTATAGGACAGAACGACCATATTGGGGACATTGCTTTCCAGCAGCTTCTTCAGTGGGAAACGAATATTTGGAGCGCAAACCAGCACCGAGTGTTCGTTAGACGCCACTGCCGTTTCGTTTGCTTTTTGCGCTGCATCTAAAATTCTGCCAACCATGTCCGGTCGCAACACGAGGCGCGGGCCACGATTCGTGTTTTGAAGGGAGGCCTCCAGAACCTGCTCCAAACGGGGGTCAATCGTGATAACTGCAATGGTATCCTTATCCGTGCGGTATAACTTGCAAATCTGCCGTGACAACGCCAGACGACATTGCTCGGTCAAATAGACCGTCTCTTTAGAGGCTTTGCTAGCGGTGGCCAAAGTTTCAAGAATGCTTCCCAAATCGCGAACAGAAACGCGCTCCGACAAAAGATTTCCGAGTACCTGCTGAATCTCCCCCAGGCCCAGCACGGAAGGCACCACTTCCTCCACCACCGCTGGGCTGTGCTTCTTCAGGTTATCCACCAGAGTCTTCACATCCTGTCTGGTCAAAATGTCTGCCGCATGGCGTCGAATCAACTCGGTGAGGTGCGTCACCAGAACCGCTGGGAGTTCAACCACGGTATAACCAGCCAACTCCGCATTTTCTTTTTGAGAAACCGTAATCCAAAGTGCGGGGAGTCCAAAGGCGGGCTCCTTGGTCTTGATTCCCACCACCCGCTGTGCCGCCTTACCTGGATTCATTGCCAAATAGGAGCCCATCATCAATTCGCCATGCCCCACATCCACACCTTTGATCTTGATGACGTATTCGTTGGGACCTAACTGGATGTTATCGCGAATACGAATCGGGGGGATAATAATCCCCAATTCGGTCGCCATTTGACGTCGCAGCATGACAATGCGATCCAGCAAATCGCCACCCTGCTGTGTATCCACCAGAGGAATAAGCCCATAGCCAATTTCGATTTCCATCTGCTCCACTTGCAGAAAGTCCTCGATTTTCTCTTCCTTGGCAGAGGCCTTGGCGGCCTTCTCCGCCGCTTTTGCTTCTTTGGCCTCTTTGGCGGACGCTTTGGTCTTTCGTTGACCCTTCATACGAAAGGCGGTAAAACCCAATAAGAGAGAGATGGTTACAAAAGCCATGGTCGGCATTCCAGGAACCAGCCCCAAAGCCCCCACAACAAAAGCCGCTACGGCCAGTGATTTTGAACTTTGAGAAAATTGGGAAAGGATCTCTGAGCCTAAATTTCCCGTGGATGCAGCGCGCGTGACAATAATGCCTGAAGCCGTTGAAATCATCAGCGCAGGAATTTGGCTCACCAGTCCATCACCGATCGTGAGTTTGGTATACGTTTCCAGAGCCTGGGACACATTCATGTCCAACATGGCCACACCCAAGATCAAGCCCCCTAGGGCGTTAATCGCAGTAATAATTAGACCTGCGACAGCGTCACCACGCACGAACTTAGACGCGCCATCCATCGCCCCATAAAAATCAGCTTCCCGGCTAATATCCCGACGCCGCTGTTTTGCTTCTGCCTCTGTAATAATTCCTGCATTCAAATCGGCATCCACCGCCATCTGTTTTCCGGGCATGGCATCCAAAGTAAACCTTGCAGCGACCTCAGCGATTCGGCCAGATCCCTTGGTAATCACTACGAATTGGATCACCACCAGAATAAGGAACATAATTGTTCCAACGACGAGATTGCCTGCCGTCACAAAATTGCCAAAGGATTGAATCACCTGGCCCGCTTCTGCTTGGGAAAGAATCAAACGGGTAGATGCGATATTAAGAGCTAAACGGAAAAGGGTGATTACCAAAAGCAAGCCAGGAAATACTGAAAAATCAAGAACGCGATCTAAATACATGGAGATCATTAAAATCAGCAGAGCAATACTAATATTCAGAGTGAGGAGAATATCCAGTGCCACGGTTGGCAAGGGGATGATCATCATCACCACAATGCCAACAACGCCCAAAATCACAATGGCATCTTTGTGCCCTGCCAGAGATTCTAACTTCGGCAATGATTTAATCGATTCCATGCCGCTCCGCTATTCAATCACCTGATTTACACGTACGAGGGTGGGTAACGTCAGACCAGACCCACCGGACAAACGGCTCCCAGAAACATCCAGACGAACCACTTCACCTGCACCTTTATCGGCCACCCAAACGCCTTGATCTGCGGCATAGGTAGAAACAGAAGCGGGTTCAATGAAGCCATCCACCGCCAGGCCATCAGAGATAGAACGCGACCCCGTCAAGGTCCCCGCAAAGCGGTAAACCACACCAGCGACAATATCCGCCACCCAGCAAACGCCTCCTGCTGCAGATAAAGAATTCGCATTGGTGAACCCCGTGATAGTCGCCTGCACATTCCCCGCCGAATCCATAACCAAAACACGAGAGCTGTCCGCGATCCACACCAGACCCGTGGTGGCATCATAGCTGGCAGCGGTTGGGCGGTTGAACGCATAAACGCTATCAGCAAAAATCCGCGTGGTGGAATCCCCCGTGCGAATATATCCCACAAAATCCATTTCTGGACTAACGAACCAAACAAAGGTGCATTCGTATTGGTCAACACTCAGTCCACGCACTGGGCCAGGCACGGAGAATGCGGTCCCCACCTCCTGCAAAACGGAATCCGATCCGTTGAGATTGAACCGATGAATGCTGGAATAAAGAGTGTCTCCAGAAACCGAAGCCAAATCAGAAACCCAGAGAAGTCTTGACTCCACATCAACGGCCAAAGAATAGGGCGAGTTTAACGTGGTTGAATCGGCCCACACCAATCTTCCATAGGTGTCAAACTGATAAATGGCGCTCGCACCAATTCCTGCGTCCAACACCCAAACTTTGTTAGACACCGTACTATTGGAATTGACCACAATTTCACTCACTTCCTGGAAACCGCCATCCACACGAGCCACTTCACTCCCTCCAGGCGAGAATTTGACCAGTTCATTTCCAGAAACCGTCCAAGCGGCTCCCGCTTCATTATAAACCACCAGATGAAGACTGTATTCCCGCGTTCCGTATCCGCCTTTGTCTGTCAGAACTAGCGGCAAAAGTGTATCCATTAAGGAATTCGGCGCGTCCCATGTCCATGTCCACATCGTGTCCAGTTGTTGGGTGACAGCTAGGGAACCGATTTCGTCTGGCCAGGCAATATTCTGGACGGGGTAGGCTGTGTTGTAGGCATCCGTAAAACGGAAGGCCAATTCCATACGTTCTCCTGGATGCACCGCCAGCGTGATGGTCGAGTCTCCGATTTGTCCAATTCCCCCCATCCAAACCGAATCAATCTTGGGCAGGATGTTGCAAATTTCCACTGCCTCGACTAATGATTCTTCTCCATCAATTACAACCGCGATGGAATCCAGATATTCATACGTCGTGTCGACTGTCGTATCCGCAGTGGAATCACTCGTCGCCGTGATTGTAGTGTCCAAAATCAACACGGAATCTGGTAGCGACTCCCAATGCAAATAAACGGTATCTGACGCGATCAGTCCATTTGCATCCGTGGTGTTATTCCGAATGGCAATATCCGCCTTGCCTGTCTTCCAACGTACATTGTCCTCACCGGAAACCCCTTCGTCCAGAGTCACCCAAACTTTGAACAGTCCTCCATGATATTGATAATTTCCCGTATCATCGTTTCGAGTTCCTTGAATTTGGACTTCCAAATCAGAAGCGGACGGCGTCGAACACCCCATGAGGGCCAGAACTCCTAGGCCCCAGAGGCTCATCCATTTTTTTATCCATTCGCGCATCATTTCGATTCTCCCAAAATTAAGCAAAAGCGGCCTTGCGTTGCCCCATGGAAAACACATAGGCCAATACCTCCGCCACACCTGCATAGAACTCTTGGGGAATTGCTTCCCCGATTTTAACCTCATCATACATTGCCCTGGCTAGTGGCTTATTTTCCACCACAGGGATCCCGTTTTCTTTGGCGATTGTCCGAATTCTCTCGGCGATAAGGCGTTTCCCTTTGGCTAGCACGACAGGACTCTGATCAAGGCCTCGGCGATAGCGAATGGCAATTGCGATAAACGTCGGGTTCGTGATGACCACAGTCGCCTTGGGAACATCCCGCATCATGAATTTCTTGTGCATTTTAAACATGGCACGGCGTCGTGCCGCGATGATTTTCGGGTCGCCTAGGGTGTTCTTCGTTTCTTCCTTGACTTCCTGTTTGGTCATCTTCAATTGTTCATGGGTTCGGTGCTTTTGATAAAGCCAATCGACCAGACCGATCAGAAGGAGCAGCAGTACAACTTTCCAGAGCATTTCAAAAGCGATGGCAACAATCAAATTTGAAATGGAAATCAGGTCCATATCCATACTGGAAAGAATTTGTCCAAAGTGTCCCGCGATGGTATCGTAGACCATGTATCCCACTGCGAACATTTTAGCCAAGCCTTTGAGTAACTCCACCCAAGCCTGCTTCCCAAAAAGGCTGAGAATTACCTTCCAGTTGAAGAGTTTCGATAAATCAATCTCCAAGGGCTTCGTGGTAAAAATCAATCCAACTTGCAACAAATTCACAGTAAGTCCCGCCAACATCAGAACCAACAAAATCGGGAGCAAAATACGCAAAGTAAACATCAAGGTATCAGCACCCAAATGGGAAAGCCATTGATCGCTAAGGTCGTATGCCTGAGAAAAAGACAGGAATGAATTTCGCATTAACTGCGAGCAGGAATTCACAAAATCGGCACCGAAAAAAGATAACGCCGCGATTCCAGCTAAGAGAACCACAGCTGAATTGAAATCGCCAGAACGAGCAATCTTGCCGTCTTCTCTGGCTTTGGCCAGTTTTCGTCCAGAAGGCTCTTCGGTTTTGTCTTCCGCATCATCCGCCATGAAGGGCTCCTGTGCGCAAGAAAAAGGCTATTGCTTCCTGGACTTGCTGAAAATTCGCATCAAAAAAACGAGTCATAAGAGGAAAGGTCTGCCAAATAATAAAAACACCAAGAATCACCTTGATGGGAACAGAGACAATCCAAACGTTCATCTGCGGCATTACACGGGCCATAAGCGCCATGCCTAAGGTGGTGGTCAATAAAGCTAGAATGATCGGAGCCGCCAGTTTAATTCCCGACAAAAGGGCGGAAGCCGACATCAGAGCCAAAATTTGAGCTACGCTACGCATATCCCAACCAAAATGTCCCATGGGAATATATTGGAATGATTCGAGGATAACACGAATAAAATAAAGATGGTAGCCCTTTACCAAAAATGCCGCAGAAAAAATCAGCAGGAGGAAAACGCCCATTTCATCCCCCGATTCGTCCTGAATGGGATCCGTCGCTCCACCCATCGAAATGCCAATATCTCGGGAAATCAAGTGCCCCCCCACCACAACGAAATGAAACAGGTATGTCGCGGTAAATCCAATAAT
>DATIQS010000177.1:0-21721 GCA_035470605.1 Fibrobacteraceae bacterium | reverse complement strand
GGTGGTGTTGCAGTCGGGGATCAGGACCTCGACGCCATGGGTACGGTCCCATTTCTGGGAAAAGGAAAGCCCCAGGCTTCGCGTAACAGCTTCGCGTTTCACAAAATTCCAGCGTAGGTTGCCGCTGGCGACGAAGTTCTCCAGGTTCACCTGTACTCCAGCGCTTCCGGTGATTCCCTTGCGGTGGTCGTGCTGGAACGCCACATCATAGGAAAGATCCTGTCCCTCCAAATCCTGTTCGCCATGGAGTTGTACCTTCTGGTGCAGGGTCGGAGAACGGATGGGTTCCCCCACATGGTACCACGGCCCACCATTGGGACCACCGCTGTTGTGCCAGTGCCCCTCGCCGATCAATTGTTGTTCTTCCCAGTATTGGGTCCCACTGAGCGACAGTTCGGAGCCATCCCCTTTCCACCCCCCCAACAGACGCAGATTGTAATTCTTGAAGGCCGCATACTCGATCTTCGCTGTGTCCGTCACCGCGCTGGCAGGCACCTTAGCCAGAAAGTGATGGTCTCCAGGAACCGCGTAATAGGGGGAATAACGGCCCGACAGATCGGTTCGCCACATCCAGGAATCTGTCGCACCATGCAAGGCTACATGGCCCATATGTTGCGCGGAGTTGGTGAAGAACAGGTATTCCGCCAAACCACCCAGGGTGTCCGCGCCGTCCCGAAGCGTCTCCACAGCAGGCGAACGCACCAAAACCACCCCGCCGAGTGCTCCAGAACCGTAGAGCAGGCTGCCTGGTCCCCGCAGGACCTCAATTTGCTCCGCATCGCTGATATCTACTTCTGGGGTGTGATGGTTGGACCACTGCTGCGCCTCATGGCGGATACCATCGCGCACCAGGACCACGCGTTGATTGGTCATGCCCCGGATAGAGGGCTTGGAGATGTTGGGCCCCTGCCCGACCAATTCAATGCCAGGCTGGTTGCGCAGGGCGTCGGAAAGCGACAGCGGGTGTTTTTCCTTAAGAGCTTCCGCGTCCAGCACGGAGACCGAGCGCGTATTTTCCTCCACAGTTTTCGGAGTGCCTTCCGCGACAATGGTGGAGACACCGAGATCCAGCGTGTATTGATCTGCCTTGGCAGAATCCTGTACGGGAACCGGAGGGACATCCTCCGCCCATAGGGGGGCGCCAAATGCGCATAAAAGAATAATTTTAGAACGTGTGGTCATCAGAGTCATAGAGTGCGCTGTTGTCGGAATAGGAAGAGATATAAATGCCCGTAACCCCAGTGGATACCTCCAGGCTATCTACCACACGGGAGCTATCAAAGGAGACCTGATAGACCATCCCCGGTTGGAGCATCCAGGCCCGGGAACCGTCATAGTTCAACGCCACACCCAGCGGGACGGCGGTAATTTCCAAGGATTGGATTTCCTGTGTCGCCAAGTTCAGCTTGTACAAAACGGGCTTTGCCGTATCTGCCAGCAAGGCGATGGAGCCATCGTCAGAAATGTCAACCAGTCCCATCTGGCCCGCACCCGGAAAAAACGCCCCCTCCGACTCCAGGACCTGCGCGGAAGCCGTCCGAGTATTCAGAACCACCAGCCCAGAACTTCCACATCCTGCAATTCCCAGGGCCAATCCGCTACCCGGAGCGCCCAGCAAGCGCTGTATCGCCCCGCCTTCGGGTTTTGAATCCGCAAGCAACGTCAGGTTCAAAGAATCCGCATCCATACGATAGACGCCATCCATACAAGCGGCATAAAATCCATGTCCTGCCGAATCGTAGTGCAGATCCAGGCAACTGTCCAGAGCCAAGGTCGTACGCAAATCCATGGCCGGATAGGCATAGGCATATAGCGAGTCCCCAGACCGAATCAACAACGTCGAATCCGACAAGGCAAGATTTTGGGGAGCAAACGGGATTTCGGCTTCCGTGGTGTCGCCATCGTTGTACCCCACAAAAATAATTTGGCCCGAGGCCCCATCCGCATGGACCAAAGCCGCCGCAAGGGTTTTCTTTTTGGGGGCCGCCATCAGATCCACCACAGAGTCATCCACCGTCACCTCTAGAGAAACATGCAGTTCAGGATGAACGATATGCCCATGATCCCCGTGGTCCAAAATGCCCGAGGTATAGGCGACGATGCTCTGCGGATTGAAGGTCCACCAGGTCGGATAAATGCCCCCACCCACCAGACCGCCCTCTGTCCAGCCATTTTCAAGCCGAAAATCGAAACTGAAGCGTTCCCAGATTTCTTTGTCCACGGTATGGATCGCCCAAAGAGAATCCTCGATCGTGTCCACGGCCCAGACCCAGGCCTTGATGAGTTCGGGATTCTCAGCGGAACTACTGCTGGAAGAGGAGGCGTCCTGATCCTCCAAAGGGCTCACGGCGCAGGAGCAAAGTCCTGCAACCAAGAGAACCAAGAAAAATAGCCAGACTTTGGGGAGAGGCCTCATTCCTCTTCGACGTCCACGCCGATGGAGCTAGCATAGATCCAGTCTGTTCCTGTAGGCACATCCAAGGTTCCTTCCACGGAATCCGTTGCCACGTCGATTTGCGAAACCACGCCGTTTGAAAGCGCCCAGACCTTACTTCCATCATAATTGGTGGCGATGGCGCAACCGATGCCCGGCGCTGTGAGGGTGGTCACCGATTGGGTGGCCAAAACAACCTGGTAGATCTTCTGTTGCAACACATCTGAGAAGAGAGCGACGTCGCCGCTACCTGAAAGCGCAAATTGTCCCTGACCGATATGCCAGTTGAGCGCTGCGCCTTCAATACTGACATAATCCAATGAGTCGTTCTCCATGTCGAGAAGCAGGAACATGTCGCTGGTGGAATCAGAGGCTGGTTTGTGCAAACCAACGGCATAGACGTTGTCACGCCCATGATAGACAAAATTGGTACGGCCGGTTTCGGTGTAAGGAATGGAATCCACCACGGCCCGGCTGGCGAGATCGATTACATAGAAAGCTCCAGCGCAGGCGATAAACGCTTTCTTCCCATCGCTATAATAGGCATCACCATGGGCCCCAGTCCCGATGGTTAGGGAGTCCAGCACGGAATCCGTCGCGATGTCTACAATCTTCGCCCAGTCATCCCCAGAAGCCGTCGCTGCCGTGGTGACCGCATATCCTTCAGCGATTAACGCCGCAGAGTGCCCAGAACCGTGGGTAATGGTCTGAAGCAATGTCTTTGTGGCAACATCGACAATGTAGATGGATTGGGCGTTGTCATCGGCAAAGGCCACAGTATCGCCCGAAGGGCTCTGACCCAGGTGCACGGTGGAGGTTCCCAAGGTCAAGGAAGCGTATGACTCTGGGGTTTCCATATCCGCATGATCGCCATGGTTGTAGAACCCGGTCGTAAAGGCGTAAATGTTCCCCGACTTGCCCATCCACAGCGTGGGCTCTTCGGTGGGCCCAGCGACCATCAGGTGCATTTTGCCAAAGGCCTCCGCAGCGAAATGTGCTGCGGAGTCTCCGCTCTCGCCATTGTAGACGGTTACGGTAGAGGAATCATCGTCGAAAGCCCAAAGCCAAACCGGCTGTTCCAAAATGGACTCTGGGTCATTGGAGGATGAGTTATCTCCACCGCAAGAAAATAACAGAAGGATAATGGAAAGAGGAAGAAACCATAGACCGTACCGCATAAAACCTCGCTTTTTTGTTGTTGCAAATATAGCGCTAATGCAAAACTTTTGCAATTAAGGAGGCATGGCAAAGCACGGCGTTTGCAATAGAGTATCTTTTCCCTCCATGGGAAAGAAGAAAGCCCCGAAAAGTGAAGTCCCGAATCTGGGGGATTTTCTCGCCTCGGTTCAGCAAGCCGGCGGACGCCTGACCCCTGTGGTTCGAACAATTATCACTCAACTCTACGCATCGGAGAAAGCCTATCCTTTGCAGCAATTTCAAGGGTTAATCCGTGAGAAATTGGGATACGAGATATCCCTCTCCACCATCTACCGAATGATTCAAAGACTCTCTCGGAACGGAGTTCTGAGCTCCATGCAACGTCAGGATGGCGAGGTGGTTTATTTCCTCTGCAAAGGCTCCAACAAGCACCATCACCATTTCCTTTGTACGCAGTGCCATAAGGTGCAAGACGCGATGATCTGTCATGAGAAGTTTTACCAAAAATTTCTAACGGAATCCCTCGGGGCCCAAATGACCTACCATGCGATCCAGTTTGAAGGTCTCTGCCAGGAGTGCCAAAAAAAGAGAGCTTGATTTTTTCAAAGATGGTTTGATATGATTTCGCCATGCTGGGGAGATTAAATAATCTGACAATCATTCAAAAGGTCGTGCTGGCTTTGCTGCTATCCAATTTGGCTATCGCTGCATTGCTGACGATCATGTGTACCGTAGGATCCTATCGGCAAGGAGAACAGAGCGTTCTCGCATTCCGAGACGAAGCCATTGAATCATCCAAGAACCAGTTACACGACCTGGTTTCTGGTGCCACGTCAGTGCTCTCGTATTACGAATCAAAAGAACAAGCGGGACTGCTGGACCATCAAAGCGCAATGCGTGAAGCCATGGAGGCCATCCGGGTGATGCGTTACGAAGATGGGCGCGGCTACTTTTGGATTAACGATATGACGAGCCCCATTCCCAATATGGTAATGCATCCGACAAAACCGGAACTGGAAAAGAAGCGGTTGGATCAGCCAGAATTTAATTGCGCTCTCGGACGGGGAGTCAACCTCTTTCAGGCGATGGTTGAGGTTTGCCGTTCTAAAGGAAGCGGCTTTGTAGACTACATCTGGCCGGACCCGAAAGACATGGAAAAAACGCTTCCAAAATTATCTTATGTGGAACTTTTCCATCCATGGAATCTCGTTGTCGGGACGGGGATTTACATTGATGAAATTGATTCCGCAGAAGCGAAGCTTCGTTCCGAAGTCCGAGAAGATTTAACGACACGAATTCGCAATCAGATTCTTGCCATGTTTTTAATCGTATTTTCTGTGGTCTCGATTGGGTATTTAGGAATCCGACAAATTAGTAAACGGCTGAACCGAATTCGCTCGGAATTGCAAGATATCAGCGAAGGCGAAGGAGACTTAACTCGGCACATGAATGACGGTTTTCATGATGAGGTGGGAGAAATCGCCAATGCCTTTGACCGCTTTGTTTCCCAACTCGCTTTGATGATCGGAAAAATCAGTGGAAATACGGGAAATTTGAAAGACATAGCTGGAAGCCTTAAAGAAAATGCGAAGTCTATGGCAGGACAAACAGGACAAATCAGCGAAAAAGCCAACGTGGCGGTTAGTAATTCACGAGAAGTCAGTCAAGGAATGTCGCAAATCGCCAGTTCAGTGAATTCGCTTTCAGATGGGACTCGATCAGTAGCCACCGCCATTGGGGAAATGCGAACCACACTGGAAGAAATTTTACGTCTTTGTGCAGAAGAGTCTCGTCTGGCTTCGGAAGCCAATCAGCAAAGCCAGAGTATTCAGGAAAGCATGGGGCTTTTGGGCGATGCGTCTAAAGAGATCGGGAAAGTCATTGATACTATCCGCCATATTGCAGCTCAAACAAACCTTTTAGCGCTGAACGCTACGATTGAGGCGGCGACAGCTGGTGATGCCGGAAAAGGTTTTGCCGTGGTGGCCCATGAGGTCAAGACTCTAGCACAACAATCCGCCCAAGCGACTCAAGGAATCGAAGCCCAAATTCGTTCCATCCAGGAACGGACACAGAGTTCTCATCATTCTGTGGATAAAATTATTGATTTGGTCCGTCAATTGGATCAAGCTGCACAAGCGATCGTGGCTGCGGTGGAAGAGGAAACCGCCACTGCGGCTATGGTTGCGGATCACACGCAGAGTAATCATAATCAGGCTGCAGATATTGCAAACAACGCATCCTCTTCGGCATCCTATCTGGAACAAATCAACCAAAGTATCCAAGAAATTTCACAAGTGGCCAATCAGACCGCGCAAGGCATGTCTGATGTGCATCACAAATCTGAAGAGTTGAGCCAGGTTAGCGAAAACCTATTCAGCCAAGTCCAGCGCTTCCGGATCTGACAGCTACGCCATTTTCCACCAGAACTTGCGCATCACAGGAAAACGGAAGATCCTTCGCGCGGGGCGTTGCGATCAGGACTTGGCAGTTCTGTGAGCGAATCAATCCAGCCAAAGCGGATCGACGTTCCGCATCCAATTCTGCAAAGATATCGTCCAACAAAAGAATTGGCGGTTCAGAATCAAGGCCCGCGGCCTCATGTAAAGCGGTCATCCCCAAAGCCAGTGCTGCGGTACGGCACTGCCCCTGAGAGCCGGCTTCCCGCAAGTTTGCCCCACTCCCTGCGAAACGGATGGCAATGTCATCGCGGTGAGGGCCTGTACCCGTAACGCCCTGTAAGAGTTCCCAGGAGCGTACGCCCTGCAACTTGCGCAATAGGACCTCTGCGATACCAGGTTCTTGTTCCATAGACGCGTCGCCGGATAAATTCACACCGGAGACGTATTCCACATCCAACATTTCACCTCCGCAAGCGAGCTGCGCATTGAGCTCCACCAGCAAAGGGCGCAGTTCTTCTAACAAGAAATTGCGCCGCACAATGACCGCAGCACCCAAACGAGCCAGCTCAGCAGTTAAGGAATCCAATGTCGCACGATCTGCTTCATTCAAAGGAGCTGGATGACCGCGATGATCTTTCAACCAACGGTTGCGTTGCGCAAGGATGCGGCGATAGCGCATTAAGAGATCAAGTCCTTCCGGGAAGCGTCCGGTAAGAAGGAGATCAATCCAGCGGCGACGGTGTTCTGGCCCTTCGCGAACCAGCGCAATATCTTCAGGTCCCATCATTACGGCACGAACATGCCCATGCAGAGCCGCCAGACCACGATTTTCAGTTTCCGCGACCTTAGAGGTGCTGGAACCATTCCGCCAAAGCAGCGCCTGACGGTGTGGAAGCCCTCCTGACGCCGTCCCTTCCATTCGCAACCAGGCCTCCGTACATTTCCATTGCACCGCGAATTCCAAAGAGCGAGCCCTCGGAGACCAGCCCTGAGTCACCCAATGAATGGCCTCTAGAAGATTGGTTTTCCCTTGACCGTTTCGCCCGTTAACGACAGTAATTCCAGAGCCCAAAACCAACTCCATGGGCTTTAAATTGCGAAAATTCTGTCCTACCAATAATTGAATCACAGCACCAAAGTAGTGTTTTTCCAGGACAAATTAGAATCTCGCTGCAAAGAGAAGGCCTCCAGATTTTCCATCTGTCGTGGGAATTAAAGCCACCTTCGGGGAGAAATATTGGGTTTTAATTCGGTCGGATTCTTGAGCACCGACCCACCAGGCGTCGAGGACGTTGGCCACCCAGACCCCGGCAAGAACACCAATAGCGATATTCAGTTGTTTCGCTGCATCATTGCGATCATCGACAGCCGTATTGGCTCTAGCGTACCATTCAGAAAGGGTTTCCCCCTCTTTTACGGTCGAAGCATCGTAATCTGCGAATTGATCCACGTCTTCGTCTTTATCGCGGAAATCCAACGCTCGCCAGATAGTGTAGCCAATGGATCCGAGAACCGCAGTGCTCCAGATTGATCCCCGAATCGGATGATTTGCGTAGAAATGGCCCCAACCCGGAGCGACTAGGCTGCGGAAAATTGTCGAGGACACCTGTGTGCGTTCTCCGATGGCATCCAGATATAAACCACGGAGGGATTCTTCTCCCACCTGCGCTGCCGAAGCCGAAACAATTTCGCCGGTTTCCACATTCACCAGACGGGCGAAAAACACCTGCGAAGACCCGAGGAGCGTTACGGTTCCAGTCACAATCCATTGGGCGGATACGAGTTTTCCGGCTTGTGCGGCGGCGCTATCCGACACCGCTCCCGCTTGGGCCAAGGCCTGCTCGGCGAGGAGCTGATCTAGATGGTCGCGCTCGACGACATGGAAGCGTACGTCTTTGGAAAGGACCGTTACGGCGTATTCTGCTGCCATCACTCCGGGATTGTAATCCTTTTCCGCCGCACCCAAAACAGCAAAGGGAACAACTGCAATCGTCTGAGTCCCGGCTGGAAGAAGAACAGAGAAGAGGCGTAAAAACATTTCTGGTAACGCTTGCGTTGGGGTTGACCGAGCAATCTGGACAATGGAATCTCGACGAGCCTCTTTCTGAGCCGCAGCGACTGAATCCAACCATGCCTGGTTTCTTTCTAACTGAATCTGCCTCTGTACTGTTTTTCCTGGCACAATGTCTATCGTGTCGATGCGAGGGTTCCATCCGTCGGCGGATGCTGAAATGGCATATCGACCTGGATTCATCTTTTCAAATCGAGCGGGGCAGGAGGACTCATCGAATCCGGGGACCTGAAGGAGAACACCAGGGGTGGCGCATTCCACAAGCAAGGAGCCATGCGTCGCTTGGAAAAAACGGGACGCCAGTTCTGTGGAGATGTCCGCAGGAAGCGCCCCCCATGCGGTGGTGTCTTTTGGGGAAAATTCTCGACGCAAATCCACGCTGAAAAGGAGCGAGGAATCCAGAGACCGAACGGAAAACATCGCATCACAAAGGGTTCCGTTTTTGACCACGGATAAGCTTGCATGAAGAGCTGCTGGCATTTCCTGAACGAAGCCGGCTTCCTGGAATTTTGCTGCCCATAGAGAAGCTGTCGCAGGGGCGATTTTTTTAGCCACACACCCCGTGTCCAGACTAGATGTTTCTAAGGTCATGCCCACATGAACAGAAGGAACCAATTCCTCCGCGTAGAGGCTTAGAGAAAGCAGTAAAAAAAAGACAAAACTCGCAGCAAATCTGGGCATAAAACCTCCGATGGGCCATAAGATAACTTCTGATTGAAAGAGATTGGAAGACATTCTGTGACGCCCATCAATTTCCGTAGAAAAACGCCTTTGATTCCAACACAGATGATGCATGGACGGTTTCCAAGGATGCAAGCGGAGGGTATTGAGATCATCGTAGCGAACGATCCTCGTGTTGCCTGAATCCTACCGTTTCGTCTTTGATGATCCACAAGGCGTGGAGGTCGGGAAATCCCCTGTATTTTTATAGATTCTAGATACTTTTAACCCGAGGTTTTTCATGGCGTTTCAGTACGAAAAAGTTCTCCAATACGGCGAAGACACGACCGAATACATTAAGCTCTCTTCTGATGGTATTTCTGTGGGGGAATTTGATGGCCAAAAAGTGCTCAAAGTAACCCAGGAAGCCTTGACGCTTCTGACGCGCACCGCCATGGAAGAAATCGGATTCAAGTTGCGCCCCGCGCATCTCGAAAAGCTCCGTAAAATTTTGCTGGATTCCGAGGCTTCAGCGAACGATAAGTTTGTGGCCCGCAATATGCTGGAAAATCAGGTCATCGCGGCACAGGGCCAGTTGCCCACGTGCCAGGACACCGGCACCGCAACCGTCATCGGTAAAAAGGGCCAGCAGGTCTGGACCGGGTTTGATGATACCGAGGCAATTACCAAAGGCGTATACGAAGCCTATCAGGAACGCAACCTCCGCTATTCCCAGGTCGCTCCTCTCACCATGCTGCAAGAAAAGAATACAGGGACCAATCTGCCTGCGCAAATCGATCTCTATGCGGAAGAAGGCATGGAATACAAATTCCTATTCATGGCAAAGGGGGGAGGATCGGCCAACAAAACCCAGCTTTTCCCCATGACCCAATCCTTGCTCAAGGAAGCGGAGCTAGAGAAATTTCTTTTGAATCAGGTCAAACATCTTGGCACAGCAGCTTGCCCGCCTTATCATCTGGCGCTGGTCATTGGTGGGACGTCCGCTGATTTCAATATGAAGCTGGTCAAAATGGCTTCTGCCGGTTACCTTGACCACTTACCCACCAGTGGGAATGAATTTGGCCGGGTTTTCCGCGATCTCGAATGGGAAGAGAAAGTCCTCAAGATGGCTCAGGACTCGGGGATCGGCGCTCAGTTCGGCGGTAAATACTTTGTACACGATGTGCGTGTGATCCGTGCGCCTCGCCATGCGGCAAGCTGCCCGGTTGGCATCGCAGTAAGCTGTTCCGCAGACCGAAACCTTAAGGCAAAAATCACTGCGGATGGTATCTTCATCGAGAAGCTCGAAAAGAATCCAGCGCGTTTCTTGGAAGGTCTCGACGCGGTGGATATTGCGCCACCCGTGAAAATCAATCTTGACCGTCCCATGGACGAAATCCGCAAAGAGCTTTCTAAGTATCCCATCAAGACGCGCCTGTCCCTCTCTGGCACTATGATTGTCGCGCGCGATATCGCTCATAGCCGCCTATGGGAAATGCTACAAAAGACAGGGAAATTGCCTGATTACTTCAAGAATCATCCCGTGTACTACGCGGGTCCGGCCAAGACGCCTCAGGGGTTGCCCACGGGTAGCTTTGGCCCCACCACAGCGAATCGTATGGATCCTTACGTGGACGAATTCCAGAAGAATGGCTATAGCATGGTCATGGTCGCCAAGGGCAATCGCTCCAAGGCGGTCACCGACGCCTGCAAAAAGTACGGGGGTTTCTATCTCGGCTCTATCGGTGGGCCTGCGGCCATCCTAGCCAAGAACAACATTACCTCGAACGAGGTGCTGGACTTCCCCGAGCTGGGCATGGAGGCTGTTCGGAAAATCACCATCAAGGATTTCCCTGCCTTTATCCTCGTCGATGACAAGGGCAACGATTTCTTTGAGGGGTTGGTTTAGCCGTCCGCAGGATATTTTTCCTGCATCGCTTCCAATTCCGCTGTAGCGGATTCCCAATCCTGGAAGGCGCTTTCCAGCGCCGTCTGGTTTTCGTTTAGTTGTTTGGCGAGCTCTGTGATTTGTGCGCCATCGGCGGCTGTAGAGGCTAGAGCCAGTTCTTCTTCCAGACGCTTGATCTCTGCTTCGTGGTGGGCAACGGCTTTTTCCGCCTTCGCCACCCGTTGTTCCAAAGGCTTTAGGGTTCGCGCCCGTTCTGCGACATATTCTGCGCGAGCCCGTCGTGCTTCCTTAGAACGGTCATTTAACGTTGGCTTTGCAATGCTTTGTCCGGTGATATGGGTTGTGGGAGCGTTGTCCTTTTCTTCCATCCATCCGACCCGCTCCAAGAATTCCGCATAACGTCCTTCAAAGAGAAAGGCTCGACCTCCGTCAAAGACAATCAGACGTGTAGCCAAGCTATGCAAAAGCCCTTCGTCATGAGTCACAAACATCACGGCACCTTCAAACCCATCTACAGCCTCCACAAGGGAATCGACGGATTCCATATCCAAGTGGTTTGTGGGTTCATCCAGCAAAAGTAGGTTACAGGGCTGCGCCAGAATCTTGGCAAGAAGCACGCGGCTGCGTTCTCCACCCGAAAGCACCTTTATCGGTTTAAGCGCGGCATCCCCTTCAAACATCATCAGACCGGCCAGGGAACGCGCGCGTCCCCGTACAGCGTCTCTAACCGCCGATTGAATTTCCTCTTCCACGGTTTTGTCCAGGTCCAGGCGCTGAATATTCGTTTGTCCGAAATAGGCGAGTTGCACATTTGGATTGTGCTGCACACTCCCTTCGACAGGGGAAAGCTCTTGTGCAATCAAATTCAGGAGGGTTGTTTTCCCGCGTCCGTTGGGACCGATCACCGCGATGCGATCCCCTTTGAACACCTCAAAGGACAAATCCTGCAGCAACCACGGCAGAGAATCTTTCCAGCGGAAAGAAAGACCTTGTGCCTGGAGAACACGTTTACCGGGAAATGGCGCTGGCGTGAAACAGAAATCCAAATCGCGAGGAGTGGCGGCCCAAGAAACAGCAGCTCCTTGGCGTTCCAGGGCTTTGACTTTGGACTGTACCGCCGACGCTTTGCTCGCTTGGGCGCGGAATCGAGTAATGAATTTCTCCAGTTGTTCGCGCTTGCGGGCATCATTTTCCTGGGTGCGTAACTGCACCTCTTCGTCGGCGAAAATGGTTTCCCAAAGTTTCTCCACAGGGCCCTGAATTTTGCGCATTTGGTGCCGATGGAGCGCCACTGTATGAGAGCACACGCGATTCATGAAATTCCGATCATGGGTGATCAGAAGAAGCTCACCGGACCAGTCCCGCAAAAAGCGTTCGATCCAGCGTACCGAGACAATATCCAGATAGTTTGTCGGTTCGTCTAGCAGCAACATGTTGGGCTCGCCGAGCAACACCTTCGCGAGGTTCAGACGAATTTGAAATCCACCCGAAAGCATCGCCGGAGGGCGTTGCATGTCTTCGCGAGAAAATCCGAGTCCAAAGAGCACAGCCTCGGCGCGATGGCCCTCGGTAAAGCCATCCTCGTGGGGTTTGAGTGCAGAAACCGCTTCTGCCAACACGGTGGGGAGGCTGAATTGCAGGATCTGTTTCAGGTATCCCAGAGTGTAACCCTTGGGAATCAGGATTTGCCCGCTATCGGGAGATTCTTCTCCGGTGAGTAAGCGAAACAGAGTCGTTTTGCCGGTTCCGTTCCGCCCCGTGATGCCCACGCGCTCCCGGGCATTCACCTGTAAGGTCACGTTACGCAGGAGCTCCTGCAGGCCATAAGATTTGCTGAGGTTTTGAAGCTGAATCACGCCGCAAATTTAGTTACGCGTTCGTCGAGCTCCGTTTGCCTCGGCCTTTTTGATGACCCGTGCGTTTTGCGACGCCCTTTAGGGAATTCTCTTCAACGTCTTCATTTCCCCATTGGCTCCAGCCGGGGCGACTGAATCTTGCGAACAACTCTAGATACGGGCCGGGAGAACACGCCTCAATCAGATCATAAATTTCATCAGGCTTTCTTGAATGCTCCCGCTTTCGGGTCGCCAGTAAATTGACTTGGCTCCTTCCTGGCTGTAAGGTCCTCATGCTTCCTTTTACGCCAAACAAAATCAGTTCTGTGACATTTCGGAAATAGAAGCCAACGCCACGGCCATCGGGCCCTTCATCTTTTCGGATTTTATACCAAACCAGATTTGATTTATACGTAAAGCCCCACGCCTTCATGACATCTAAACCTTCTTGCAGCAGCGCATTGGGAACCCATAAATACAGATGGGATTTTGCCGCCGCCAGATTTGAGATCGGTAACGCCTTTATTTCCTCCAGCTCCATGGTTGGATATCGCAATAGACGCTTATGCTCCGGCGCCATCTTCCCGGTTCGATTTTGAAATTGCCAAGGTGGATCAGCAAGAATTGTTGAAAACTCGCCATCGACTTTACTCGTTAAGTCTTTGGACGGATTGGGTTCTGCTTGGCTTGTTTTTTGCAGCGTCATATCTTCCTATAGCTGAACAACAGAATCTGGAATACCGATCAGCAGCAGAGGGCATGGATAACTTAGAAATCATGCCTATTTCTCGGTCTTCCCATTCAGAAGGCCCGGCTCCATTCCCCACGGAGTTCTCGTAAAATTCTCAAAATTCCTTGGGGACTTGAGAAGACTTGGCGCAGATTGCGGAGGTGCTGTAGTTCCTGTTCGGTTTCACGACGTTCTTGGCGAAGCAAGCGTTCCTGCTGCTTGGGTTGCGTCAATAAAGAGATCCAATCCTCTACCAGAGGCGGAAGATTCTTCAAAGAGGCCTGAATTTGATTTTGTAACTGAGCGCTCTGTTCCTGCAGGAGCGAGTCCAGTTGCCTCTGTGCGCTTTCCCATTCCGCACGTTGCGTTGGGTTTCCATATTGTCGTAGGAATCCGAGCAAGGCACGGAGGTCGTTTTTGGCGTAGGCGTTGTTCAATTGCTGCATCCAGGCAGTTCGGCGCAGGCGTTCTTCTGCATCGGTTGTCTTATCTGGATGAAATTCCTTTGCGAGTTGGAGATAGAGACTGCGTCCAACATTTTTCGCATCATTTTTGGGGGAGTGGGAATGTCTATGGACGGGGGCTTTCGGTTTCGGCGCTTCTGGTTTATAGGTGGTTCTGTCTTCCTGCTGATCGAACCAGTGTTCCCAGTCGTCGGCGTCGAATTGGTTGAAATCCTCGGATTCCGATTCGTTTTCTTCGCTGGCTTCTATGGATCGGGCGCTGCGGTCCTGGCGCAAGGTTTCCAAAAAAGGGAACTCTTTGAACAAGGGGACCCCATAACGGGCATCCGTGGCGTCAGCAATCCAAAGACAAAGGTCCTGGAGGTCTTCCCGTTGGCGTCGCTTCCAGCGCGGTTGACAAAGTTCTCTCCCCAAGAGATGCAGAATCGATTTCCGCTCCTCCACAATTTGTCGAACAAAGGGTTCCAGGAGTTCCTGGATCTGTCGCAAAAATCGAGGCGCTTCTTCGGTTAGCAAGCGAAGTTCTTCTTCGTATTGATCGATTTCTTGGAACAAAGAGGACAACGGCGAGGTGGTTTGATCTGGTTTTGGGGGCTCCAGTGCTTGCTGGCGGCGCATTGCCTTACGCACCCGCTGACGCGTGTAATTGCATTCGTCTTCCCAATCCGCAGGCGTAGAAGCCACAGCCACCTTTCCGAAAACCGGATGCACGAAATGAGGCGAACCATTGGTTTGGGTCGGGATATATTCCCAGCCTTCTTGCCGCAATTCCTGAATGAGGTGACGGAGGTGATTGTCCATGGGACAAAGATAATCGTCCAATCTTTTCCAATTCAAATCGCAAATTTTTCAAGCAACCCAAAGAGCCCATGCCCTTCTTCGTGAAAAATTGCAGGGCCACAATTTTCCGAGATCCAATTTGTGATAATCACCCCTATGATAGACCGCGAATTGTTGGAAATTTGGTTTATGAGAAAATCCCCCATCGTGATTCTCATTGATCCTGAATTTCAAATTGTGCGCAGAAGTGCAGGATGGAGTGGAAGCCGAAAAGCAGAAGACGCTTTATGCCAACGAGTACGGCTGTACTCCTCGGAAACCTTTTCCCTTGAAGAGGAGGAAACCCAGTCCAGTTGGGCGTTCTCTCCTTTGCCTTGCGAATATCCGCAACCAGGTTCTTTTTTGTTGGTTGGAATACCCGCTCCGCTCTGTAAAAAAAAGGTCAATCAATTCTTAATCCATTTAGCACATGACCTTCGGACTCCGATTTCTGCCATTTATTCCTGGATGGAACTGTTACTTCGGGGAGGCCTTTCGCATGCCGAAGAAAGTAAAGAGGCTCAGCAGATCATCTTTGGCGAAGTCCAAAGGCTTGCCTCCCATTTGAACAAGGTTTCATTAGTTTCACACCTGGATGCCCAGGATTCTAGACCGGAGTTCATCACAATTTTAAGCCACGATTTGATCAATTCTGTGGTCGATGCGATGATCCCCTTTGCGCAGCAGCGTAAAGTCCTGGTTTTTGTGGAGGACCGAGGCCTGGAGGGTGAAATCGTCGCGGATGCGAATCTGCTACAGGTTGCCTTGAAGGAACTGCTGGAAAACGCAATTTGGGTGTCGCCCGAAAACACGGAGGTTTCCTTGTTCCTGACTAGCACACAAGCCGGTCATGAGTTTTGTTTTCAGGACGCGGGTCCAGGACTTTCCGAGTCAGAGTTATTGGATCTGCAAAAGGTATTTTCTCCTTATCTGCGAAAAAGAGAAAAACACGGATTGGGGCTAGGCCTTCCTATTGCGAATCTGGTGTTTAAAATGCACAATGGGTCGCTAAAACGAGCGCAAAATGGGACCGATTTTCAGATCAGGGCTTTTTTGCCGAGGATCGCTTTAGAGAGGTAGATCTATTTTTAGGTGCGACGACTTTCTCGGGTTCGAGGGCTGGAGGAGGAGGCGTTTTTTCCGCTTCTTCTGGTTTGGAAAATGGCGGCCCATTGGATTGCGATAATTCTGTAGACACCTCAATACGCCGTTTTTCTAAAAAGTGTTCATGCCGCATTTCCTGACGGCGTTGAAAATCCTTTCCCATTCGTAAAGATCTCAAAAAAAAGGCGATCAAGAGAATCAAAAACAGAAGGAAGCCGATCTGCCAAATGGAAAACGTTTCCATGAGAACCTCTCACTGTGCAGTTGGACGCCAGGAGCCATCAAAAAAGTCACCCAAAACCTTCCCTTGAATTTTGGCTCCCAGTAGGGGACTGTTATGGACCTGCCCGCAAAAATCCTGGATTTGCACTTTTCGTTCCACTCGTGGGTCGTATAAAAGAAAGGGGATGTTTTGGTCTTCGGCCAAGGTCCGTGGGGGAAGTCCCAGGACCCGCGAAGGTCCATCGACAAGCAATGTCAACAAGGCTTCTTCACCTCCACACAAACGTTGACGAGCCTCTGGTAGCAAGGCGGCCAAAGCGATCTCCAGTGAAACGGCTCCCGGTTGTGCGTCCTCAAAGTGGGTTTCCTTATCCTGGGGGAGCACGGGAACATGTGCGCAGGAAATCGCTTGGATTGTGCCATCGGAAAGAGCGTTCCACAGTGCGGTGCGATCTTCTGCGGTACGAAGAGGCGGACGCAGATGCATATTCGTGTCCAAGGCCTCAAGACTGGAATCATCAAAGAGCAGATGATTCACCGAGACATCACAGGTGACATCGATTCCACGGTCACGGGCAAGGCGCAATAGGCTAAGGCTTTCGCGGCAGGTAATTTGTTTAAGATGCACAGGGACTTTTAACCAACCGGCTAGCTCCAGAATCTGGTGAACGGCGATTGTCTCTGCCTGAGAAGGAATGCCACGGATGCCAAACGCATCCGCATAATGACCCTCATGCACACAACCTTTTCCCATCAAGGAAGTTTCCAGGGGCTGAAAAAAGCAGCGCAAACCAGTCATACCCGCATACTCCAGTGCCAAGCGGATAAAGCGCAGACTGGTTGGAAAGCGATCCCCGTCTCCGAAACCAACGACGCCCCCTGAGGCAAGCTCTAGCATCTCGGAAAGGGATTTCCCAGCATGGTCCACGGACAGGGCACCCAGGAAATGGAATTCAAGACCGCTTTTCCCACAGGCATCGCGTATGGCCTTTAATTTTTGGATGTCATCCAGAGGGTTGGCGGCACTTTCATATAGGGCCGAATAAAAGCCACCACGATGCATGGCTTCAAAACCGTCGTGCAAGGTGTACACATCGTCACGGATCGGCTCCTGGAAATCAACAAGCAACGCAGAAAGTCCAGGCAAAATCCAGCAACCCTGGGCCTCCACACGGTGGGCATCCGGCAAAGGGCCCTTGACCCATTTGCCTTTTTGGACCCAAAAATCCGCCGGTTCCTGGAAACGGGAACCCACATAAGCCCGGGCACCGGCAAAACAATAGTTATTCATCGGCGTGACCTCCGCTTAGCAGATAGAGAGCCGCCATGCGCACGGCAACACCATTGGTCACCTGATCCAAAATGACGGAATTAGAACCATCGGCCACGCTGGAATCAATTTCCACACCGCGGTTGATGGGACCTGGATGCATGATCAGAACCCCGGGTTTTGCCTGGGAAAGAACTTCTGGTGTGAGGCCAAAAAAATTGCGGTATTCGCGCAAGGTGGGAAGCAGGGAATCTTCTTGGCGTTCCTTTTGCAGGCGTAGAGCGATCACGGCATCTGCGCCGGAGACCGCATCGTGCACATCTGGCACAAATTCCACCCCTTCCGCCTCAAAGAAATCCCGGTTGCGCGGGAGCAACGTCGCGGGGCCGCAGAAACGTACCTTGGCTCCCAGAGTGCTGAGTGCCCAAGCATTGGAACGGGCCACGCGTGAATAGCGAACATCGCCTACGATGGTGACTGTGCGACCTTCCATGGAACCGAATTTTTGTTCCATGGTGAAGATATCCAGCAGAGACTGTGTGGGATGCTCGTTGGCACCATCCCCCGCGTTTACGATAATCGCGTCGGAATGGGCGGCGAGGAAGCCGGGAACCCCAGTACCTTTGTGGCGCACCACCACCAGATCAATCTTCATGGCCTCGATATTTTTCAAGGTATCCAGGAGGGACTCTCCTTTGGAAAGCGAACTGGCGGAAGATGTGAAATTCACCGAATCCGCGCTCAGGCGCTTTTCTGCAAGCTCAAAAGAAATGCGAGTCCGGGTACTATTTTCAAAAAACAGATTGACCACAGTGACACCGCGCAGGGAGGGCACCTTTTTCACCGGGCGGTCCAGAATTTCGCGGAATTGTTTCGCGGTATCCAGAATCAGGCGCAGGTCTTCTTTACAGACGCCGCGCAAACCCAATAAATGCCGAATTTTTAGAAACGACATCAGGCGTCCTCCACTTCCACCAGCCAGACCGCATATTCTGGATCATGGGGCGGTAGTTGTACGCGAACTTCTTCGCGTTGCCCGGTTTTGACCGTAAGCCCCGCATAGTCCGCAGCAATAGGAAGTTCTCGATGTCCGCGGTCCACCAACACGACCAGACGGATCGATCGAGGGCGTCCCATATCCATGAGCGCTTCCATGGCGGCCCGGATGGTGCGGCCCGTGTAAAGGACGTCGTCCACCAAGATAATGTCCAAGCCTTCCACAGGACGAGGCATAGAAGAAATTTTCATGGATGGATTCTGCATCCGCTTCCGGTAGTGGAAATCGTCGCGGTAGAACGTGGCATCCAGATTACCCTGGGGAAGTTTGACGCCGAGACGCGCTTCTAGCCTGGAAGCCAATTTTTCCGCCAGGGGAATTCCTCGGCTGGCCATTCCCATAATTAAAAGGGCCTGAGGATCGGTGCAATCGGAGGCAATACGGTCTGCAATGGAGTCCAGGATCTGCTCGATGCGTTGGGGATCCAGGAGTTGCCGGATGCGTCGACTTTGATCTTTGCCTGGAGAATGGCTTTGCATGGTCGAAAACCCCTTGTTTGCACGCAAAACTAATTTTTTGGGATGATGGCAATGGCCACCGTTCAAGAAAAAACTTTAAAAACCGATAGATTTCATATGTCCGAACTTCGAGAATACCGCAGATCCTCACGCAAACAGTTGGATATTGACCAGCTCCAGGATGTCCATCTACCGGCTAGCATGGTTCTTGGCTATGCCCATACCACAATTCACGATTTACTGGATCTGCAACCGGGGTCCATTCTCTCTGTAGACCGTGTCGCCGGAGAAAACGTCGATCTGGTGGTCAATGGGAAAACCATCGCCAAAGGTGAAGTCGTGGTAATGAACAACCTGCTCTCTTTCCGTTTGGTGAATCTACTCAGTCCAGAAGAACGTCTCAAGACGATATAGCCCTTCTCCGCCGACCTCTCGTATCGTGGGGTAAATTGGTCGCTTTTGGAACCCCTTTTTCAAAAAATTGTTCAATCGTGGTTTTGGGGGCTCTCCAAATCGTCTATAGAGATATGCGAGCGGAAACCGAGAAATCGCAATATTTTTTGAAATTGGGCCGGATTATGGAACCCGTGGTGAGTTATTTCGCGCCGCCACTTTGCCTTCATTGCCGGGAAAAGCCACGAACCGATGCGTACCTTTGCGACACCTGTCGGCAGCAGGCGTTTCCTGAAAAATGGATTCCGGTACATCCTGAAGACTCTGTCTGTTGCCTGCATCGTCTAAACCCGGTGGTGCGATCCCTGGTCCATGGTTTGAAATACCATGGGATGCAAGGGATCGCTGCTTATTTGGTGTCTCAGGTTCGACTGCAGATGGATTTTGGCGTGAATCCGTGTTGGATTCCAGTCCCTGTGCATTCCGCCAGGTTACGAGAAAGGGGGTACAACCAGGCGTTGCTTCTGGCTCAAGCGTTACAAATCCGTTGGGGCGGAACGGTTTATCCCAGAGTTTTGCGCCGAAAACGTTATGCGGTGTCCCAGACGAGGCTCGATGCTCAAATTCGGCGGAGGAACATTGCCGGAGCGTTTTCCGCCAAGGCTCCTCTCCCCACCGATGTCATCCTGGTGGATGACGTTTACACCACCGGTTCTACTACCGGATCCTGCGAAAACGCCCTGCTTCGTGCCGGTGCCCGCTCGGTACGAATTTGCACCATAGCCTATGAGCCCCCCGGGGATGGTCGGGAGGACTGGTTACTGGATCAAGCGCAGGGCTGGGGCTAAATTTCCGAAGAAACCTCCTCTCGCGCCGATCCCGAATTCTTAAATTTTGGATGTTTCTTGGTCCATGTTGTGTGGAGTAAAGCGGGACGGAAATTAACTATAAACAAATTATAAACAAACACGGAAAGGATTTGAGGCTGGACTTATGCTGAACGAGTATCTCGAAAAAAGCACCCTACGCGGTTCCGTTAAGGAACTGATGACTCCCGGACTTGCTGCGGAGTTTATCCAGCCCTGGTATACACCTTTGGCCTGTACCCCAGCAACGACGGGGCTTCCCGTGGGTGGCATCGGGAGTGCATTTACCGTTACTCCAGCAGGAACAACCCCTGCACTGCATTTCATTCCTGGCGTTCAGGTTCGTGGACAAAGCCTCAACAGCATCCGGTTGGCGAACTTCTTTTATCGTGAATCCACATTATCGGAGCGCACAAAGCTCCGGATTTCCAATTTTGCCGAGTTCCAGCGAAAGGACCATTTTTTCCCCTTGGTGGACAAAAAGGAGGCACCCCTTTTCGCCAATATTCAGGACTCCTCCGGTGCCTTACGCCGCATTCAATCCGCCATTCAGGATCCAGAATTCTTCGAGCGCAACCGAGAGCGCCTGCAACGCTGGGGGATCGAATGGAGCGATCGCACCCAAGATCTTATCGACCAAAATCAAACCAGTTCTCCGGTGTTCAACAAACTCTGGCTGATCGACTTTTTTGATGGTGTTTTGGGGTATGAGGCCAATGCGCAAGGTTCTCTAACCGCCGATTGGTTTGAATCCGAAATCTCCGGCCAGAAAGCGTTTCCCTCGGCGGAAATGTATTACTCAGCGCTTTATCCTGCTTCGGCAACGGAATACCGCAAGGCAGGCAAGGCACGTATCCGGCGCATTCACTGGTCTCCGGTTCTTCCTGGTGAGGAACGCTTTAGCTCTCTTCCCGTGGGATTTACCGTCTTTGAAATTCAGAATCCGACCAAGGCTCCCTTGGAGGTGACCTTGGTTCAATCCCTGGAAAATCTGGTCGGTTCAGGATTGATCAAAGATCGTCCGGGGATTCAGGATGCGAGTTTTGTCCTGCAACCGATGGCTAAGAATCCTACGGCATCGGCGTTTGAGATGGAGCTGGGGCACGGACGCAAAGGCCGCGGCGTATTGCTGGGGCAGCAGGAACCTTGGGGTGATCTGCGTGGAAATATTGCGGCCGCAGTGTCCTGGAAAGCGGAGGATGGCGTTACCGTCAGCGTGAAGCCCAAATTCTACACGACCCTCGAAACCATGGTGGTGGATGGGGCCTTGGTTTCTGGTCGAGTCAACGATACATTCTGGAAGAACGTCTACAGCGGGCGCGAGGTACTCGCTACTGCTCTCTGTGCCACCGCCGTAGTGGCTCCGGGGGCTACCGTGGAAATCACCTTTGGCTTATGCCTTGATTTCCCCGAGATCTCCCTTCCCGGAATTCTGTCCAGCAAAAAATATGTGGCCTATTTTTCCAAGGAACAAGGCCGGGCGCAGGAAATCCTGCAATACGCCCTTACCCGGGAACCAGAATTGCGCAATCGTATCGATGCGGAGTACGGCAAAATCCTTTCCGCTAAGGCCCTCAAAACCCTGTTTCCTAAAGGCGGTCCTGAGGAACAACGCTTTCGTACAATGGCGATCAATACTCTAGCATTCCTCGCTGAAGCGACCCTCTGGGACGAATCCGATCGGTTTTTAGTGCGCGAATGCGCGGATTATCCTTTCTTCAATTCCCTGGACGTGTATTTCTATGGATCCTTTGGCCTTCTTGCGCTAATGCCCAAGTTGGATGGCGCTGTCATGCGGCGCTTCTCCGAAGCCGTCCTTGCTGCAAATCCTCAGGTCCGTCGCCATCACGAATACGTCAACCTCCCTTG
>DATIQS010000176.1:0-2147 GCA_035470605.1 Fibrobacteraceae bacterium | reverse complement strand
TGCTCGTGAAGGGCTCACGAGGAATGCATTTGGAAGAGGTCGTGGACGGACTTCGTTCTCTAGAGTCAGTAACCCGAGGCATCCAATAAGATGAAATCCTTGCGTGAAATTTTCCGAGTAGATCCGTTGCTTCTGTTAGCGGTATTGCTTCTCGTTGGTTTAGGAACTGTTGTCATTTTTAGTGGTTCCCAACCTTTGGCCATCGCGCAGGGCCGTCCAGCCAATTATTTCGTCGTGAAACATTTAATGGTTGTTGGAGGGGGAGGACTCCTTCTGTTGTTTGCCCTGGCATTAGATTATTCGTGGTGGAACCGATGTGCCCGGATTCTTTTCCTGATCTGTATTGTTATGATGGTCTCTGTCTTATTAACCGGACTTTCTGCGCATGGCGCTAAAAGATGGCTGTCGATTGGAGGCGCCGGTTTTCAACCATCAGAATTCATGAAACTTGGACTCATCTTTTTATTGGCTACCAAACTTGCGGAGGCAGGACCTAATATTCGTGATTTTCGTGTTGGTTTTCTGCGCCCATTGTTGCTGGTTGGTGTGGTTGCTGGACTAATCATGCTACAGCCCAATTTTTCTATGGCGACTCTCTTAGTGATGGTTTCTCTGATTATGATGTATAGCGCAGGGACACAGATCAAGCATTTATTACTCCTTGGTGTTGCAGGCCTTCCTCTGGCCGTCATTATGATGATGGGCGCATCTTACCGTCAAGGTCGTTTACAGGCGTTCCTGAATCCAGAAGCACACTCCAAAGCCGCATATCAGCAACTCCAGTCTCTGATTAGTTTGGGGAATGGAGGCATCTTTGGCACGGGATTAGGACAAGGAACTCAAAAACTTGGCTATCTTCCCATGCCTTTCACCGATACGATATATGCAATTCTCGGTGAGGAAATGGGGCTGATCGGCACGACTCTGGTGCTTGGTCTTTTTCTTGTGGTCCTTTGGCGAGGCCTGGTGATCGCCAGAGAAGCCAACAGTCGCTTCGGACGACACGTTGCTGTGGCTTTGACTGCTGTTCTTGGATTGAATGCGTTTCTTCATATTGGCGTTTGTACGCGGTTAATTCCGGCTACAGGTCAACCTCTGCCCTTAGTCAGTTATGGCGGTTCTAATCTATGGATTACGCTATTTAGTATCGGTGTGTTGTTGAATATATCGAATCCAAATTCCGGGAAAGAGATTAAGGAAGCACCAGGAGGACTCCTATGAACCAGGACGGTACGGTCCTCATCGCCTGTGGTGGGACAGGAGGCCATATTTATCCCGCCTTGGCTATCGCGGAGGCTTTCCGACATCAGGGCTTCCGTCATATCGTTTTTGCGGGGCGTCGCAATTCCATGGAAGAAAAATTGGTAGCTCCGCAGTGGCCTTTTGAACTCATTCAGGCAGTCCCGTTGGTTCGAGGAAATCCTCTCCAAAATATTGCTTTACCTTGGCGTTTACTTTGCTCTTTTTTGAGTGCCTACCGTGTGGTGAGAAGACTCAGGCCTACTTTTGTCGTGGCTACTGGAGGCTATGTCTCGTTACCTGTGCTTCTTGCGGCAGGTTGTGTCCGTGTTCCCATCTTTTTACAAGAGCAGAATGCTGTGGCTGGTATTGCAAACCGCATCGGAGCCATTTTGGCAAAACGAATTTTCGTTACCTCATCGGATGCCGCACAAGCGTTTCCGACATCCAAAGTAAGGGTAGAAGGAAATCCGATACGCACGTTGCCGACTCCTGGTTCTCAACCTGTTCCAGAGGCCTTTTCCAAGGCTCGTTTTAAAATTCTTGTTCTTGGAGGGAGCCAAGGGGCCAGAGGAATTAATCGAAAAATAGAGGAAGCGCTGCCTCGTATCGCTACGCACCCCGAAATTGCAGTCGTTTGGCAGGTGGGCGCTAAAAATGTGGAAAAGATTCAACAACGATTGCAACTGCCTGCTCATGTCCATATCCGTGGCTTTTTGAATCCAGTGTATGCTTACATTGATCACGCGGATTTGGTGATTTCCCGGGCCGGGGCATCCACTTTGGCGGAATTACTCGCCTTTGGTAAGCCTTCGTTGCTTTTCCCTTTCCCTTTTGCGACAGCCAATCATCAGGAACACAATGCGAGAGTCTTGGAAAAAGCTGGGGCGGCCTTGGTGGAATTGGAT
>DATIQS010000175.1:0-1500 GCA_035470605.1 Fibrobacteraceae bacterium | reverse complement strand
CTCATAGAGGACAACACCCCACTAAGCGGCACAGCCGCAAGTGGTTGCTCAGCCGGTCGTTTTGCCTGTTTTTTCTTGGATTGCATCAATCTCGCTCGAAATGGCCTCAAAGCTAATTTTTAGAGGTGCCCTACGACCGTTCCTCGCAACGCGAATGTCAGGATAAGAGTCTTTTTCAGAACCAAAACGTTGGGTAGAGTGGGGCTCGCTTGTGCGACCCGAACTCATTCTCGTTGTCATGCATCGCACGCTCTTTTAGACAAGGTAAGCAGGAAATATCTATAATACCAGCAAACAAAGGGTATTCGCCATGTCCATTGAAAATCTCGCCGAAACATTGCTGGAAAAATTGCGCTGGATTTCCCAAGCGGAAACCGTGGTAGGCAAGCCTTTTCAGTCCGGCGAAACTACCATCATTCCAGTCTCCAAGGTATCCCTCGGATTCGCTATCGGCGGCCATGCTGGCAAGGGAGATAGTTCCGGTTCGGGAGGGGGGGTACAGGTGGATCCAGTGGCCTTTTTGGTAATCCAGGGAGACAATGTCCGCGTTTTACCGGTCACCAAGGACAATAATCTCGCACAAAAAGTCTATGATCTCATCCCAGATGTGATCGCCCGCTTCACCAGTTCCCAAAAAGAATAAGCAGGGGCAAGGCTTCGCTCGTGTAGGTCTACGTCCGACAAGCTCTAAGCCTTCGAGAAATGCAATACAGGTTCAAGATCGATTTCGGAACCCCGGCGAGGAATTACCGCGCCAGCAGACCAAGAAGCCAAAGCGAAGACCTCTTCAACAACGTCCATCACCTCTCGGTCCGACACGGAAGTCAATTCCTTACGAAGCTTGGGGAACGACGAAAAATGCCCAGAACGAATAACTTGACGGGCTAAACGGTTCATGCGATGTGAAGGACCATCCATTCCCAGCATGATGCCCCCTAGCATGGTGGATTTAGCGCGTTCCAACTCCCCAGACTGAAGTCCCTGTTGCAATAGATTCCGCACCTCAACACGAATCAAGTCCAAAGCCTTCTGCTGGCGTTTTGGTTCCATTCCCAAAGCAATGTCAAAGGATCGGCATCCTCGATAATTGTCCACAGCGCTATAAATGGAATAAGCGAGGCCATATTCCTCACGGACCTTCTGGAAAAGCCTGGATGCCATGCCATCGCCAAAAATCACATTCATAAGTCCCAAAGCCAAGCGCTGATGTCCTTGCTCACGAATGGGAATGGAGGTTCCCAACACCACATTGGTCTGAGTAACATCCTTACGGCGAATTCCAGCGCCTCGTCCAGAACCCGTTCGCGGCAGCACGACATCTGGACGTGTCGAGGCTTTCAAAGACAACAAATCCCTGACGCGATCAACCACCGGACGATGCTCCAAATCACCTACAGCCACAACCACTAAGGGATATTCATGCAAGACTCGCCAATGGTGCTCCCGTAATTCAGTCGCTCCGACCCTCCGTACACTTGCCACAGAGCCGGCAATGGGCAA
>DATIQS010000174.1:0-3692 GCA_035470605.1 Fibrobacteraceae bacterium | reverse complement strand
CCGGCGATGTTACTAGCGTGACCAAGACCGAATGCCTTGGATGCAAGGACTCGCGTCGAATTGCTCCGGCCAACTGTAGCTGTTAGGTTGAGCCTAGACTCCGCAGTTCAAATAGATCAAATGGCTATACCCTAAAAATTGGTTTGCGGCCAATCCACACAGTGGATATGAATCCGTAGGCAAGCGGAACTTGAACAGGCCCATCAAATGGCCGTTATCCGCCACATTGAGTGACGAACGTTTGCGATGTGTTACAGCCGATTTCATAGAAAAGAAATTTTTAGAGAAACCCATAATATTTTGTTTTCAAGGGGGTTACATAAAATCATCCACTCACCCGCAGGCTGAACGCAAGCATTTCAACCATTGGTTGATAGTGGGGTGTTTAGAGGTTCAAGAGACCCCCCACTCAAATCCGGCTGATCTGCCGTGTCAACAATGTTTTAGAAGCGGAACGGACCTGTAGCAAATAAGTCCCCTGGGCCGGAAGAATCGACCGAAGAGGAATCTGGGTAGAGGAGGAGAAGGTCCCACTGTAAAGTTTTGTTCCCTTCAAATCAAAAACCTGAACTCGAAGAATCGTCGAGGAAACATTTAAATAAAGTTGGCCTTGCGCAATACGAGCATCAGCAAGAATTTCCTCTTTCAATGGGGAGTCTAAAGCAACGGAAGCGTCCGTAGAAGAGGTATAAAGGCTCCAATCTGAGGGAACACGAGCCGCTATGCCCCGGCCAGCGGTGCTCATATAAACCACGCCATAGGTGTTCATATCTCCTACCACAAATTCGCCGTTGGCCAAACCGCCGTATTCATGGGCGTCATCGTTGACCCGGGTCCAGGTAACCCCCTCATCGTCGGACTGGAACACGCCCTTCACATCGTTGACGGTCCCGAAGATGTACACCGCAGGATAACCATCATCGGTTGCGGACTTGCCAAAGCCCACGGCTTCACAATACGTGACACCGGAAACAGCGCTAAAGGAGGCGCCAGCATCGGTGGAGCGCATCAGAGAACCCGTATCGGCATCAGAAACGGTGACCGGGACCCAAAGATCACCACTGCGGCCCGGAGCCATGCGGAATTTCCGGAAAGAACTTACACCAGGAGAGGCGACGGTGGAGAAGCTCGCACCTGCGTCCGTGCTCTTGTACATGACGCCATTGGTGTAGTCGTATGCATAGAAAATATCGGCGTCGGCGGGATCGCCCACAGGATAGACACTGGAAAGGCTCGTAGTGGACCAGCCGGAACTATAGCGGTACAAGGTGGTGGTTCCAGAACCAGGTTGCCACAAGACAACGGAGCCGTCTGCGGAAATGGCCACATCGCCCTTTTTGTAGGAAGTGTCCAAACTGCCGTAAGTGGCCACAGTCCACGTCGTTCCAGAATCCGAAGAGAACTGGATCGGATCGATGGGCACATCGTTGTAAGTGCCTTCATAGACGCGAGCGTCGGAAACTTTGACCAGTTTCCCAGAAAGGGGGGCATACGCCAAGCCACGTGTGGAACCCAGGCTGGTGTATGTGCCGCTTACGGACGTCTGATGCCGTTGGCTTGGATATTCGCAGATGTCGTCATGCCGGAAACCGTCGTAATCCCCAATGACGGAGATCAAGGGACCCCCAGGAATGCTGACCACCTCTTCTGGAACGGTTTCTTCAATGCCTTGGGCCATGAATTTCCAGATTTGGCTGTTATTGACTGTCCGGTCGCTGTAATAGTAGCTGGCCGCCGTATCGTATGTGCCCGCTTCGATGACCTCATAATCCGACGCGTTGCTTGTGGCAAACACGCCGTTGCCCGAGGTCACCCAGATGCGCTCGTCGTTGAACGGGTCGATGACAACACTCCCAGACCAATGAATGGTTCCGCCCTCCATCCACCCCACGCCATTATCGCTCATTTGCTCTGTTGTTGGATAATAGCCACCGTCGGTCCAATAGTAGCGGAAGGACGCGGCCCAGGTGGCGCCGCCATCGGTGGAACGGTAGATATTGGTGCCCCACTTGTCCTCCCAGCTCCCGTCGATGTACCAGAACTGGGGACCGCGGTATCCCATGGTGGACACCACGATTTCATCGGAGTTGTTTGGGTTGATGGAGATACCGCCATAGGGGGCGATATATTTGTAGGAGCCAGCTTCCAAGTCGGAGGAATCCTCGTAAGCGGAAGTCCCTGTCGTATCGCCGTCATCGATGAAGTCTTCGGGAGAAACGTCACTCCAGGTGGCGTTGGTCACATCGTATTTCAAAACAGCGCCGCGACCAAAGCCGTCGTAGATCATTCCCCACCCTTCATCCCATTCCATCGTATGCGGGCCAGCGCCATCCGCAAAGGTGATGAAAACGGAACCGCCGTCTGAAGAAATCACTGCGCGTTGGGGCATCAGCTTCAGTTTTGTTCCACCAGAGGTGGAAACCAGGCTGTCAGGAATCGTGAGCACAGACCAAGATGCGCCGCCGTCGGTGGAGCGGAACACATTTTTGCTGTCGCGCAGGAAACCGGCATACAGAGTGTCGGAGCTCCCTGGAGAAAAGGTCACAAAGGAGAATCCAGAGCCATTCCAGGTGGTGTCGTAACCGGCGGCTGTGGTAAAGGCATCCACGTGGGTCCAGTCGTTTCCATTGGAGGAGGATTTAAACAGGCCTTTATTCTTGGAACCGTAGAACATGGTGCTGGAATTGTTTGGATCAATAGCCAGCGCTTCACCATTGCCGCGCCCCATACCGTTGCCGTGGGCCTTGAATTTCTGGATGGCGCCGGTTTTGACGCCCGTGGAGTCCCAGGTGTAGATGACTTCCCAGGAGTCGCCCTTGTTTGTGGAACGAAGGAATGCCGTACGGCCATCATTCCAGTAGCTGGTACCTGTCACCATGTAGACGGTACCCGAAGTGGTTGGGTCGGCGGCAATGGCTTCCACACCGAGCAGACCTCGCTCAGAAACGTCCACCCAGTCCATCAGGGAAACCCATTGGCTAGAGGATTCGTCCCACCGATAGGCCCCACCCACGTCGGTGCGTGCATAAAAAAGATTTTCGTCCACCTGCGAGGCAACGATGGCGGAAACAAACCCTCCGCCGCCCATGCTGACGCTTCCCCATTTGAAACTATCCCCCCAACTGAAACTGGCGAGACTAAGACCGGAAAGGAAAAAAATTGTGGAGATTTTGGAAGTCATAATGATCCTATGGGTCGAAACTGTATCAATCTATGTTCTTGGACGGCCAATGGATGCACGGATTTTTCATGAACGTTGAGAAGCGTTCTACAAAGCACAAAAGCCGCCCTAACGGACGGCCACAAAAAATCAAAATCAGATTACTTATTGTATAGAGGGCGTTTTTTACACAAAGCGAGGATCTCTCCCCGAATGGAATCCAGCGCAGCAGAATCTGCGTGTTTTTCAATCGCCCGGTCGATGCAGGACGCCACGGCCTTGGCATCCGCGATGTCAAATCCGCGTGTAGTCATTGCCGCAGTCCCCAAACGTACACCAGAGGGATCCATAGGCTTGCGCGGATCGAAAGGAATTGTAGATCGACTGGTGCTGATGCCTACACGGTCGAGCACTTTTTCCGCTTCCTTACCGGAAACCCCCTTGGCGGTCATATCCACCACCATCAGGTGGTTGTCGGTACCACTAGAGATGATGCGGTGTCCACGGGCAATCAGCTCGGCAGCCATGGCCT
>DATIQS010000173.1:0-5450 GCA_035470605.1 Fibrobacteraceae bacterium | reverse complement strand
CTATTTCATCCATGACCGGCTTTGGCCGTAGCGAATCGACGTGGGGTGACGCCCCTTTTACGATTGAAATCCGTTCTGTAAACAATCGTTTCCTCGAAGTGGGTTGCAAACTACCCAAACCTCTTGCCCATTTGGAATCCTTGGTGCGCAATACGGTACGCGGGCGTTTGACCCGCGGCTCGATTACCTGCATTGTTTCCATGGGAATGGGCGACAAAGACACGATTTCCATGACGTACCAAGACCACCTGATTCAGGAATATCTACGCATTGCTAGGGAAATTCAGAAAAAGTATGGCGTCAGTGGCGAGGTCGGAATTCAGCAGATCTTGGCCCTGCCCGACCTGGTCCAATTCATTGATAGCGGTGCGAATGCCAAAGAACTGGAACAGCATCTTGTGTGCGAATTGGAGAAGGCGCTGGACGTTCTTTGCGCCATGCGAAAACACGAGGGGGCTAATCTGGCTGCGGATCTGCGCTCACGGGTTTTGCGACTGGATGAAATTTTAGATCAGGTTCAGACTTTGGATTCGGGGCGAATTGCCTATTGGCGGGATCGTTTTCAGACACGCATTCAGGAACTCATGGGGGATTCGGGGCTGGATCCGATACGAGTGTTGCAGGAAGCGAGCATCGTGGCGGATCGCCTGGACATCACGGAGGAAATCACCCGCTTCCGTAGTCATAACCAATTATTCCTGCACACCCTCGACGAGGCGTCTAACCAAGGGAAAAAATTGAATTTCATTCTCCAGGAAATGGGACGGGAAGCGAATACTCTGGGAACAAAATGTCAGACCGCGTCCATTGCGGCTCTGGCGATTCGCCTCAAAGACGAAGTGGAAACCATCCGCGAACAAGTACAAAACATTGAGTGACAGGCAGCATTGCTTTTGGCACATCAAAAAGTAAATTCTTCCAAGGTCATACATTTTTATCCCAAGGGGTTCCCATGAATCTGAAAACAGGCCTGTTGGCATCCATCCTGATGAACGTCCTGTTAGTGAGTCTAGTTTTCTATGTGAAACACAATATCACCGAACAAGCACAAGAAGCGGTGAAAAAAAAGCAGGAAATCGCGGCATCGCAGGTCAAGCAAGCGGGGGAAATCTTCAAAAACAACAACGTCCTTTGGGATCTCGTCGTTTCCATTTATAACCTGAACGATAAGAGTCTGACGGAAATCACCAAATTGGCCAAGGCCGCTCGTTTACCAGACCGTGCTGATGAGAAGGCGTTCCTTACGATCACCGCCACCTCGGTCGATGGAGCCAAAGCCCGCCGTATCGGTTGGGAAAAATACAGCATTTTACTCACCTTTAATGCGAAGGACAAATTAGCCTCCCTCAATGTGGATGATTTGCTCGGCAAAGCCACACCAATCACGGCAGACGAGGCAACGGATGGCGCGGATTCTACTGCAGAATAAGCCTTGAGATGGCCTCCAAAAATAGGACAAGGACCTTAGTTAAATTTTAAAGGCATTCCGACGACCGAAATGGAACATTATCGCGTCGCGGAAGTGCTCGGTATTCCTGAATCCACAGGCCATCTTCTTCACTTTCTGAATTTTTGAGCTTACCCTACGATCATATTTGTCAAAGTGTCGCCAGCGACGCTTTGCTGTATCTCTCATGCCGAAGGAGCTAGGAAGAACCTAGGCTAACCCTCGAAAGGCCATAAAAATGTTTACTCGGAAAACCGCTTCACAGCATCGAGCAAGGTCTGCACAGCCTTAGGAGCGATGTGCTCCAGCACCACAAAGGTTTCAAAAAGTCTGGCCTCACGCCATTTAATGGCGTATTTCTGTTCCCAGAGTTCGCGCACTTTGTCCTGGTCGCGTTCACCACGTTGACCCTGGTACCAAATTTCGCGATTGATTTCCTGGATGATATCTCCCATCTCTGCTGGAGGATGAATGGCTCCTTTGCTCAGCACCAAGATGCGGATGGCATCGAGGTATTCCTCGGTGCCGGGTTCCGGTGTTTCGTCCTTGGCCATTTCCATGAGAATCATGGCATGACGACGAATAAAATCAAGAAGTCGGCCTTCCACATGGGTTAGTTCCCCATTGCGCCATTTCTTTTCGACTTCTTCCTTAGGATAATAGATGGTTTGCGGATAGTACTCGATCACACGCGCCCTCACTTTTTACAACTTTCGGCAGGAATCCGTTGCGGGCTTCCGAACCTGTCCTAAAATATACAATGATCCTTGAATTTCTGGTTTTTGAGGTTTTTCCAGGATAAAATGGGCTTATGGCCATATTCCTGAAAATCGCGTTTGCCTTCTCTTTTGTAGGACTGGTTCAGGCGATAGAGCTCCAACAAGCCAAGGGCCATATAGATTTTTGGGAATCCGAGCAAATGCGCTGGCAGCCTTTTCCCGCTTCGCATGTCTGGGAACCCCAGGAACAAATCCGACTCCGTACCCGTTCCGCCCTGACGTTATCCGACGAAGGGATTCATCTTTCCTGGCGAGGACCGGCGGCATTTCGTCTGGAACAGCGCCCACCCCTAAGCCTAACGACCGCAGTGGAAAGGAATGGAGTAGGCCCAAAATCTTGTGATGACACGGTTTCCGCTTTAAGCAATCGCGGCGCACTTAGATGGTGTAGGGAGGTCCATGGAGAACAACAAATCGAAGCAAAAGCGACCCGATCCATTGCGGTTGGGGCAAATAAAAAATTTCCAGACCTGGTGATTTCCGATTGGAGTGGATGGCTGCATTATAGCGTAGATCCTGGGCACTCTGTCCGACTTCTTTGCGGGGACATGGCAATTCAAAACATCCAAGGGAATGGACGCGGCTTGTGTTTGCCGGATTCCTCCCTACTACTCGTCTGGGTTTCCCAGGGACAGGTTGTTGCCCAACGCGGCGAAAATTACGGCGTGACGTTGCAAAGCGGAAAAATCTGGAGTGTTCGAGGACAACAAGAATCGTTTCTGGATTCGGCGCAGGCGGAGCATTGGTTCATCAAATGGGAAACTCCTTCCAATCCCACTGGGGATTCGCTGCGCGTGATCTGGCAGCGCGGACCCGCCGATCTCCAGGAGCGCTGGGATGTGGGGCGTTTCCTTCGAGAGGCCTTACGCTTCTCACTCTCACCCGAACAAGCCCAAGAGGAATCTCGCTTAAATTTATATGCACATCTAGAAAATTTTTCCATCCAAGAAAACGATTCCCTCTGGACTTTGGGACTGATCGTGGATTTTTCGTTGGAGGATTCCTTACCGATACGGAGTATCCGGGAATTTCAGTTCAAAAAAAGCTGGTCGGTTCTCAATCACCCCCCCAACACATTGTCTTTTCTCCGACTGTTGCCCTTGGATGCCAAAAACCAGCGCATCGCGATCAGTGTGATGGGGAAAGCTGCACAGGAATTACGCGATAGTGTAGCGGCTCAAGTCCTAGACCCTTTCTGGAGAGAGCTGAATATGAAACCGCTCCCGCCGAATGAGAATGATCAACGGTAACGTTCACGAAAACACTTTTCTACAAGACTGCGTAGCGTTTCCACACGCTCCTCGAGGACATGAACCCGGGCCCGTAGTGCGTCCAGTTCCTCCTTTGGGGAAATCTGTCCTGTTTCCAAGGTTGAAGACGAAAGGACCCGTTTGCGCTTTACCCATTTGCTCAGCACCCCAGGATGGATCCCTTGTGCCTTCGCGACATGGGTCAGGGGTTGGCCTTCCTGTAAAACCTGCCGCACGAGGTTCGCAATGAGTTCGGGGGAATAATGATTCCGCTCCATGACTTCCAGAATACCTTGTTTTGCCTTGAGCCGCCCCTCGAAATGGAAGAACATGCTTCAAACACCGACGAAAATCGCGGCACGGATTAGATCGCCAATCGCGACAACCCGTAAAGCACAGAGTTTGGAGTTACTAAATCACTCTTTCCTGCATTTCCCTCCGATTTTCTCATAATTTGCATAAATTAGTGGCCGGGGTGGGACCATATTGTTACGGGTTCCATGGGTCGAGTTGTTACGGCCGAAATATTGTCTGACCGAAGGGATCAGCGTGGGGTTTGTATGAGGAAACTATTTATCCTGCTTATCGTTTTTTCTGCCGCCATTTCCCATGCAGAATTGATATTACACGTTTATTCTCCGTGGGCGGACTCCTCCCTGGTGGATAGCGCCCACTATGTGACCGGGGCCTTCTCTGATTGGGGAAAATCGACATCCTCTCTGATGACCAGCGAAGGCGATGGCTATTTCGTCTATGTAATCGATGATGAAATCACCTCAGATAGCTGGTATACCATCACCATTAAGGCAGGCGGCAGCACCTGGGGGGCTTCTCCAAAAGTGACCGAGGTGTTTGGACAGGAGACCGAAGTTTGGCTGATTCCCCTGACCGATTCCACATACAAGATTAGCCTCATGCCCACCCACTCAAAAATCGTCTGGTTCAAAAGTCCCTGGGGGAACAAAAAAATTCCCAACCTGATTGCAGGCACCGACACCCTGCGTATGCATCCAGGAGACAGTGACCATTGTGGCTGGTTCTGGGGAGCCCTACAGGACGAAGACACCTCGCTCACTTTCGTCTATTTTCAAAAAAAACACACCGAAGAGACCTTGCCGACAACGGGTTCAGTGGACATTTCCGCCATCACCTCTGGATCGGATTCGGTATATATCGATGGCACGGTCACCACACTGGAGGCAAGCGCACTCATCGGTGACCTAGGAACTTGCTTTGACTCCAATTATGTAATCCACGTCCTCAACCCGTGGGACGATGATTCGGATTTACGCCATCTACAGTTGATGATGTACATCAGCAACAACCGTCTCAACAATGACACCATGGACACAGACGACATGGATGGTTGGTACAAGGAAACCTTAGCGGATACGCTTACCATCCGATCCTCCGATTATGTGATTGTCAAGCAGTGTTCGACTTATGCGCAATACAACAATTACACACAAAGCATGGAAGATCTGTTTCCCATTGGTGAATATGAAGCTTGGCTTTTACCTTCGGGAGACTCAACCTTCCGCATCCTTTGGAATATCGATCTGCGCTATATCACCCTGATGAGCCCCTGGGATGACGCGGTGCCCAACCTGGTCTACAACGACGATACGTTACTGATGCGGCGGCTGACCGATACCTGTGGCTGGTACCGGCGTGCGATCTATGAATATACGGGATCGTGGTCCATGCATTTCCTAGAGGGCTATGGAACCGAACTTTATACAATGTCCGGTCTAGAGGACGGGGATGATTTTGTACTGGATTCGATCTTGGAAAACAATGAAATGGTGTGGTTGCGACCGAATCCCTATCCGGCGGGGCAGCCTGTAGCAACGACCTCGTTCCCAGAGGTGCTGGGCGATTGCCCCACGCGCTCCCTTGCGGTGGTGGTGTACGACTGGGCGGGGGAGACCACCAAAGATACCACGGTGGACCATGATTTTGGCGGGACCTGGG
>DATIQS010000172.1:0-5032 GCA_035470605.1 Fibrobacteraceae bacterium | reverse complement strand
CTGGCATATCAAAACGGAGATCTCATCCAACTGGCCAGCATCACGGGGGGGGGGGGCAATGGATCGTGGACGCGTCGACTTGGTCAACTACGACCGTTAGGTTGAATTCGGATGGTGTTTCCAGGATTGTCCACGGAAAGGGCTTCCGAAGAATCCGAGGCCAGGGGAATGATTCTAGATTATAGATCTCGGCCATTATCCTTATAACGACCGGGGCTGTATCTCGATCCGAATCTGTTCGATGTGGGCAGGATCGCGGATCATTTCAGCATTCACCTTGACCCACCAGGCAACGGCGCTTAAAATGCGGTTTTGCTTTGGCGGAGGAGAGAACATGAACATCGTCCATGACCGATTGCGCGTCTTTGCCCTGTTTGCCCTTCTGTCCATAACTGGATGTTGGGATAATTCCAGTTCTTCTGATGATGGCGACTCCTCTTCCAGCGTCTCCAATTTGTCCTCCTCTTCCCTTGAGGATACCCTATCCAGTTCCTCCGCAGCGGCAGTCACTTTAAATCGGGCCCACTGGATTGTGGAAAACATGGGACCCGGAGTCAATTTGGGCAATGCCTTAGAGGCCCCGGATGAGGGCAGTTGGGGAGAAACCCTGGAGGACGATTATTTCGTCATGATTGCGGATTCTGGATTTGGGCATGTCCGAATTCCGGTTCGTTGGGACACGCACTTCTCCGATGCATGTACGGTGGATTCCACATGGATGGCGAGGGTCACCTGGGCGGTCGATCAGGCCCTGGAGAATGGGCTCATGGTGGTGGTGGATTCGCATCACTGGGCAGACATGTATTCTGACCCTGATGAAACGGAGGATTGCTATCTGGATGTTTACCGCCAGATTACAACGAATTTCCTTGGATATTCTCAGGATTCCCTGGTAATCGAAATGCTCAATGAGCCCCGCGAAGGACTGACCTCCAGCAAGTGGAATGCCTTGGTGGATACAACCCTACAGGTGATTCGAGCCATAGACACGGGGCGCGTCGTCATGGTGGGGACTCATAATTACAACAACGCGAGCACCATCAGCAATCTGGACCTCCCAGACGACTCCAACATCATCGTAACCTTCCATTACTATGAGCCCTTTGAATTTACTCACCAGGGCGCCACCTTTACGGATACTTACTATGAAGTTGGCACCACCTGGTCTGCCACGGCTGCGGAGCAACGAGAGATTCGTACAACCTTTGAGACGGTAAAGGATTGGGCGGATACTCACAATCGGCCCATTTATTTGGGGGAGTTCGGTACTTACTACTTGGCTGATTCCACTTCCCGTGAACTCTGGACGGAGTATGTGTCTTCTGAAGCAAGCTCCTTGGGCTTTGCCTGGGCTTACTGGGAATTCTGCTCCAGTTTTGGCATTTATAACAACAGTAAGGATACCTGGTATTCTTATTTGATGGATGCCCTTCTGCGCCCCAGTCATGGGTTCGGCGAGAACACAACTCTCGATTTGGATACGGTACCCTATGTACTTCTTGATGATTTTGACGCCTTTGACAGTAGTTTAGCGAATCTAAACACCATTTCCGCATGGCGCGCTGTAGCGCAGGGATACCCGCTGGATTCAGCACAAGGCTTCTGGTATGCCTTCCATAGCGACTCCAGCCGTATTTATACGGAAGCAGGAGATACGTTGCTTACCAATGACCTCATCGCCGACGATTCGGCATTGACTGGCCAGTCGAGTGAATACTGGCGCATGATTGTAGACGATGGCCATACAGGGCGAGCCTTATATGCGAAGATGCGGCTTAAGGGCGATTATTACCCCTGGGTTGGAATCGGCACATCAATTGACGGAAGCACAGTCTTCGATTTTTCCAACCTCAAAGCACTCACCTTTTGGGCTAAGGGCTACGGGACTTTTAAAGTGGGTTGGGTCTCCTATTTTACAGACAGTTGCTGTGCGGACACCTGGGGCAAATTCAGCAAAGAAGTGACCCTCACAGACGACTGGCGACAATACACCATCTGGTCTGACGATTGGGCCCCTTCGCCATGGTCCAGTCTGGAAGACTATGGTTATGAATGGGCAGACCACAACGACAGCATCTATCAACTACAGATCCTCTGCGGCCAAGATTATGGTGAAGTGGTGGACGATAGTCTGGAAATCTGGCTGGACGACGTTCGTTTCTATGGTATGCAGGATTCCACTTTTGGACTATAGGAGTTCGCAATGAACAAAACAAATTTTTTTGGACTGGTTCTGCTCCTGGCCCTCTTCTCTCTGGCTTTGTCTGGTTGTTTCTCTTCGGATGACGGCTCAGTGAGTAGTGAATCGGATGAAGCTAGCTGTACGGATGGGGTGGACAACGATGCCGATGGAAAGGCCGATAGTTTGGATTCGGATTGCGCTCAATTTTACAATGATAGCTTGACGGATGATACTTCCTCTACGGATTCCTTTGTTGCCCCTAGTCGTTACACCTATGGAATCCAACCCTCCAGCGTTAATGAAACTCGTTTGCAGGCAATTTATGCAAGTTGGTTAGCCAAGCATTACGTGGAAAACGATGACCAGACGATGGCCCGGATCACATGGGATAAAGAGGATTCCACCGTTTCTGAAGGCATTGGTTATGGAATGCTGATCCTTGTAGCCATGGACCCAGAAGCCACTCGTTTCAGTCGCTTGTGGAACTATTACCAGAATTTTTTGGATGGAAACAGTCTGATGCGTTGGAAGGTATACGGCTTTGAAACCGCGGAACTTTCGGGAAGCGCCTCAGACGCCGATTTGGACGTAGCTACGGCACTCTTGCTCGGTTATGCGAAATGGAACAACGCGGATTTTTTATCCGCCGCCCAGTCATTGATTCGTAACATTCTTGACGGAGAAGTGAATCATACGAATGGAGAGTTGGTCTCCGATTCCCTCTGGTTGGAGCCTGGCGATAGTTGGGGACAAAAAAATATGGTTTATAATCCGGGCTATATTGCCACGGGGCCTATGTTCCTCTTCTCCTCTGTAGATACCGCCCTTTGGACAAACATCAGAACGCAAAATTACACATTGATTCAGAATTGCCAAAACGCTTATACGGGAACAGTCGCAGATTGGTGTACCGTAAGCGGGGCTCAATCTGGAAGTAGAAGTCACGACTATGGATTGGAAGCCATACGTATGCCTTGGCGTCTGGCTCTGGATTATTACTGGACTGGCTCCAGCGATGCGAAGGATGTCAACAAATTGTTTGCCGATTACATTCTTAACCTAGCGGGAAGTGATTTAGATAACCTGTCGTCTGGTTACACCTGGGAGGGCGAAGCAGCATCTTCGGGGACGGCTTCTACCATCTATATGGGGTCTTATTGCCTAGCCATGGCCCAGGACGATTCACGCCAATCCATTCTAGACGATTGTTTCGGGCGCTTGTTAGAAGGAACAGCTACCTCTTATTACATCCAGACACTACAGCTCCTTTATGCAGTGACCTTAGCCGGGTTGTTGCCGATGCCTTCTTTATAAATACTGTCTGTGCGCCGATTTTGTGCCATTTTTCTGATCGGATTTTCGGTCGTTTTTCCAGAAGGAGCCGACTCCGAATTCCAACGTTTTGGTTTGGTCCCTGTTGCGGGATATGCGGAGGAAACGGGTTGGCAATTTGGTGCGATGGGGATGATTTTTTTCCACCCCATTGGTCCTCGCGACCCTGGCTCTCAGCTTGATGTCATGGCAATGGCAACGACTCGGGGCCAGAAACGCATCGTGTTGGATCCCACTATGGCCTTTTGGAAGGGAAGACTTCGCGCAGAGTTAGAATTACAACGACTCATTTGGCCTGCTTATTACTGGGGTGGAGGAAATTCGCCAACAGACTCCTCTCTTCGTTACGATATGGACACTTGGCGGGCGGAGTTGGATCTCCAGATGAATCTCTCCTGGCTACAGTTTGGCCCTGCCTGGCTGCGTGAGCGCGTTGCTCCAGGGGTGCTGTTGGATCTTGAATCCAACCGGACCTCGTTTAGCGAACCGGACAGTCTTTCCTTAGCGACACATGCCACGGATTTTCCCACAAAGCCAGACCATCAGGCTGGATGGCGCAGTGGCCTAGGATGGAGCTTACAATGGGATTCCCGTGATCATGATAATTGGCCTCGATCTGGAATGTTGGTCCGTGCCCAGCAGCTTTTTTATGCCAAAGTCATTGGAAGTTCTTGGAATTTTTCCGACCTGCAAGGGGATTTTCGTCTTTTCTTGCCGACTCCCCTTCAGGGGGCTTGGGGCATGGCTGCGTTTTGGGAGGGCGTACAAGGGACAGTCCCCTTTGATCGACTGCCGGCACCAGACGGAACATATCATCTTCGTGGTTTGGAAAAGGGCCGTTTTCGAGATCGCCAGCAACTCGTATTGCAGGGGGAATGGCGTGTCCCTCTCTTCTGGCGATTTTCTGCTGCGGCATTCGCTGAAGCCGGAAAAGTGGGACCCTGGTTTTCTCGCTTGATGAGCAACGATCTGCATACGGCATTTGGCGCGGGAGGTCGTTTCACCCTCAACCAGCACCGCAAACTAAACGTCCGCGGTGACTTAGCTTGGGTGGATGGGGGGATCGGAATGAGCGTCTATTATAGAGAAGCCTTTTAACCGAACAACCGCAGTTGACCTGGTCGATTGATGATTCACATTCTGTGAATCCCCCTTATAGGGGATAGCACACAGCTAACGGGCGACGCCGTTGCTCGATCGGGCTCACTTTAATGAGTCGCGGGGGCCTTCCCTGTGGCTTGGCCTAGGCCACAATACGTTCAAATTGATCCGGCGGTGCCGCTAACACACGACCAAGGCCGGAACCTGGATGTCTGCCAGAAATCGTGGGCGAGTCGCCCCGGTCAACTAAAGGGCACCTCTAAAAATTCCCGTTTGGTGTCAACGCCGAGATAAATTTTCCTCAATTCACCGATTTAGGATTTCCGGTTTTAGTGAGAATAAGAGGTGGTCTAGTCCTCGATTCCGGCCATTAACCTCCCTTTCATTCGGTATGAGTTTCCTTTGAGATTGACGGTG
>DATIQS010000171.1:0-4125 GCA_035470605.1 Fibrobacteraceae bacterium | reverse complement strand
TATGTCATCGGAAGGAGCAATTCAAGGTTGATAGGGACAGAGCGAGTACGTATCGCGAAATAGCCAGTACAAGAGCCCGAAGAAATTCGGGCTCTTTGCGCGAAATCGGGTCGAACAACCACAGGGTACCTCTAAAATTTTTTGATGAAATCAGCTGTAACGCATCGCAATCGTTCGTCACTCAATGTGGGGCTCCTCTAACAATTAACTTTGATGTTTTCCAAGGGAAAATAGGCAAAACGATCGGCGGCCTACTTGGAGTAGGTTGAGGACGAATTTGTCTGTTTTGACGAGGGGGGGGCAATCTCCTCTGGAATGAGCCAAACGGGGACTTTTAGAGGTGCCCTGTAGTAAATAACGGCCATTTGATGGGTCCGTTCAAGCTCCGCTTGTCTACGGACCCATATCCATTGTGTGGAATTGGTCTCTTTTCGCTCCTGCTCTTGTCCGAACTCAATTTTTTGAGTGCAAATCAATTTTTAGAGAGGTCATACAGTTGACCGCGCAAATTGACGATCTACATCACCACGGTGCGTCGAAAATCGCGATCTTTTCAGAAAGGTACGCTTCATTACCGTGTGTTGGAGGAATAAGGAAATGAACTGAACGATCACGAAGAAAGAGTTCCTTCTCGTGCAGCAATGAGGAACTACATTTCCTTCATGAAAAGAAAACGTTGGATTGCCTTCTTCGTTTTGCCTTTGTTTAGTTGTTTTAGCACTGAATGGGAAACCTCTCTCAGAAGTTCGTCTGTTTCTTCTAGTGAATTCCAACAGAGTTCTGGAATTTCCAGCTTATCCAGTTTGGAAACGTCATCCAGCTCCAACCAGATTCTCTCCTCCAGCAAAATCCTTTCTTCCTGTATTATGGCCTCGTCCAGTGCTTTTGCGTCTTCCAGTTCTCTGGTTTCTTCCAGTTCCCATCGCGTATTCTGGGACATTGATACCGTAGGCTATGCGTACACTCATACGCAAGGAGATTCTGGATCGTGCTCCCCTCCAATGGATACGGATTGTTTCTTTGTAGACCAGCGCGACTGCGCCGTGTATCGACAAGTCAGTCTGGGAACACAAACCTGGATGGCGCAGAATTTGAATTATGATGTGGGTGAGGGCTCTCTGTGTTATGACAATGATAGTGCGAATTGCGCCATATACGGGCATTTGTATAACTGGTCTACCGCACGTCACGCCTGCCCTACGGACTGGCACATTCCTACCCTTGTAGAGTGGAACGTCTTGTGGAGTTGGGTCACGCAAGAGACCGGAGACACGACGCAGGTGGATTTGGCTCTCAAGGTAAAGGATTATGGCGCGAGTGGACGTTTGGGTACAGACCTTTTTGGCTTCCGGGTGATTCCTGCCGGGCAGATGCAGTCCTCCTTTAGTGAGATTGACATTCAGGCCTATTTAGGTATGGCAGACACGTATACGTACGACACCGAGTATACTCAGGTTTGGGACCTGTATCCGGGGTCTGGGACTCCTGATGTGCATCCCTTTAGCAAAGAAAATTATATGAGCATTCGCTGCCTACGAGACGACTAGCTATGCCCATTCCCTTGAGTCTTCAGGAACAAGAACACATTCAAAAACGGCTGTCCGAACTGCCAGCGCGCCCTGGCGTGTACTTGATGAAGGACATTAAGGGACGGGTTATTTATGTGGGTAAGGCGAAGCTGTTGGATCGACGCGTGCGCAGCTATTTTGATGGACGCGAAAAGTCCGGCCACCGCGCTGCGCGTTTGATGGTGCCGTATATTCGCGACATCGAGTGGGTGCTTTGCGAGACTGAACAGGAGGCTCTGATTTTAGAAGCGACCTTTATCAAAAAATACTGGCCGCGTTATAACGTTCTGCTCAAAGATGATAAGCATTTTCCCTACCTCATGTTTACGTTGCATGAGTCATTTCCTCGCCTGCGTGTGGTGCGACAGGTTCACGACGATGGCAATCAGTATTTTGGCCCCTTTCTGAATTCTCGGGCTATGCGAACCTTGCTGGATTTGGTGCCCCGGCTGTTTCATATCCGTGAATGCGATTTGCCTTTACCCTTGAAAACACCGATACGGCCCTGTTTGGCCTGGCATATCGGGCGTTGCGATGCCCCCTGTGCGAATAAATGCACACCCGAGGAATATGCGGTGCAGGTGAAGGAGGCCTCCCGCCTTTTGGAAGGCCGTCGCGATGATCTGTTGCGGCAGTGGACACAACAGATGCAGACATTGAGTGCAGAAAGGCGCTTTGAGGATGCCGCCAAACTACGCGACCGCATTCAAGCTTTGCAAGCCACAGCTACACGGCAGAAGGCGGATCTTTCTACCGCAGGCCTGGATCTTGACGCGGTGGCGGTGTGTCGATCTGGAAACCTTGGTTGCGCGGTAATTCTCGAATACCGCGATGGCGTGCTGGTGGAGCGGCGACACTTCCCGCTGGCCTGCCATTTGGAACAAGAAGAGGCAGAGATCCTGGCAGAATTTTTACCCACTTGGTATTTGCAGGAGGGCTCCGCGCCACCTGAGATTCTGGTGGAGCATGAGTTAGAAGATACGGAAATTCTATCCCGGGCTTTGGCGGACAAGGCGGAGCACAAAGTGAAATTCACGGCCCCGCAACGCGGTGATAAGCCGGGCTATCTGCGTTTAGCGCGCGCCAATGCCGAGATGCTCCTGGTGGAACTCAAGAATCGGGAACTCAAATATGACGAGATCGATCAGTCGGTGTTTGTGCTGCAAAAGGAGCTGGGCCTGACCAATACACCCTTTCGTCTGGAGTGCTTTGATATTTCTCATTTAAGCGGTACCGATACTGTTGCCTCCATGGTGTGCTTTCGCAACGGCCGTTCCGCTCGCTCCGAGTATCGCCGTTTCCGTGTCAAGACCGTCGCCGGCATCGACGACTTTGCCAGTATGCGCGAGATTGTGGGGCGGCGTCTGCAACGACTGCTGGAAGAAGGGAAACCTCTACCCGACCTGTTGGTGATCGACGGCGGCAAGGGCCAGGTCGATGCGGCCTGGGCAGTAACCCGCAGTATGGGATTGGCCGAACTTCCGCTCATCGGTTTGGCCAAACGCCTGGAAGAAATCATCATCCCTGGACAGGCGGAATCTCTGCTCCTAAAGCGCACCAGTCCAGCGCTCAAATTATTGCAGCGCGCCCGCGACGAGGCGCACCGTTTCGCCATTACATACCAACGTTCCTTGCGTAAAACGCACCTGCGCGTGGAATGGCTCTCGGACATACCCGGTGTCGGCCCGAGCTTACAGACAAGAATACTTAAGCAATGGAAGACGCGCGAGGCCTTTTTCGCTGCATCCTTAGAGGAGCTGAACCTGGTGTTGGGTCCTAAACGCGCACAAATAATTAGAGACGCTGTGCAATTGAAAACGGATCAAAAAAAAGCAGCGGCGAGTCCTATTGAAGACCCTAATAAATAGATTCTAGAACCTTTATTTTAAGGATTGAAAATGAAAATTCAAAAGGCGATCACTATTATTGTTTTTGCGTCTATAGCAGCCTTTGCTAGTGAGGCGGTTAGTGAGTTGGGCTTCAATGTCGGATGGGGAAATCCAATGGGAGAATCTGTTGAGTATGCTCAAGAGGTGGCTCCTGGACACAGATTTGGTGCCGGAGCAGGGATTTCCGCTGCGGGAATAAAAGCAGGTATTGATTATGCCTATCTCTTTGTCTCAGCGAAACGAGTAAGTCCCTATGTGGGGGGGGCTGTATCCATTGCCTCCGGTCTTTCGGATTTGCAGGTGAATGTGAATTCAGATACAGCAAATTATGATTTAAAAGGGGGCCTCGTCATTGCCCCAAGAGCAGGCCTCCGAATCGCTATTCGAAGGATCCATTTTTATCTGAACTTTGGCTATGGCTTTACATTGGCCGGTGGTGGTGCGGAATATCAGGACGGCTCTACAAGTAGCTCTGTACGTAAATTTGCCAAAGCCTTAGGAATTGGTGGTGTGGAGGGCTCTGGTAGCGTTATGAGGTGGACCCCATGTCCCGGACATGGATGGCTTATGTTTAAGTTAGATCCTAAGCCAACATCCTCTCCTCGTGGTTATCAAAATATACTTGGTCTGGTGTCTTGTACGCAAGGTGCTGATGGATTCTTTTTTCG
>DATIQS010000170.1:0-3080 GCA_035470605.1 Fibrobacteraceae bacterium | reverse complement strand
GGCCTCAAAGCTAATTTTTAGAGGTGTCCTTTACTTGATTCCATGACCGTAACGCGATTTTTAGAGGTGCCTCTATGCACATCCAACGTTGATGTGCGTAAGAGGGTTGACGGACTGTCCGCCATGGTGCGGCATTAACCGGGGGACGCGGGCGGTTTCTGCCTCTTGTCCTGCGTCTCAGTGAGGTACAATCGTAGCCGGAAAGGGCCAAATGTGCTTTTTTGGAGGGGTCTTTCAGAATGTATTATTCTTATCCATATGCCTAAGACGGCTTTGACCTTGGACGTGTCGGCAATAGATTGTAGAATAAACGCATCTTCATGGCCCTGGGGGCAGGGACTGGAAATGCGGGAGATGATGTCATGGTTTGCCTACCGCAGGTGAGGCGTATTTTTTCGTTTCTGGCGATCCTTTCGTCGGGTCTTTTTGCTATTTCGCAGGATACCTTGCGCGTGGGTTCTCTGTATCAGATTGGACTCGTGATTAAAGATTCGAGCAGTACAAATACGAACATCATTCCTGTATACAATGCTGCATTTCGATTGTTGCTTCAGGAAAACGGAGCCGATGCGGATACAGGGGTTCTCAAAATTTGGAGTCTCAAGGACTCTCCACGAATTTTTTATGCCTCTGGAGATACCTTTTTGACCCCAGAGGACTCCTCTTCTCTGGATACCTGTTATGGTTCCTGTTTGGCTGGATGGCGTTATTTCTTGTTGACTGCGTTGGATTCCGGGCAGTTTGACGTCTCCCTCTATAACGAATCGGATCAAAATTCGACCGTGTTTTATTCCTTCCTGTATTATTACCCCATCTTGCGTTTTTCCACTATTACGGATGAGGGGGACACGGTGGAAATCACAGCGGCTTCCGAATTGGATTTGCTTGTCGGAGAGCCTTTATTGGTTCTCGTTGAGGCCTTGCGTCCAGATGGCACTCTCGATACCGGCTTTACCAGCAAAAGCGGTCGACAGTGGTTGGTTCCTGAAGGGGATTCCTCCTTGCTGTTTTATAGCGTTGGTGATTCTGGAGAGATGGGGACGGAAATTGATAGCCTCATTATTAGCCAGGGAACAGGATGTTTTTATCTCACCTCGGAAACACCCTGGAATGGTGGAGCTTTTGGCTTCCATTTTTTGATGTATTCCCAGGTCAGTTCTTTTCAACCAGAGGCATCTGTCGAATTCCCTGGGCAAATTTTTATTCGTTACGGGGATTTGCCGGCTATGGACTCTGCTGCCATTTATGATACGGATGGGGATGGCCTTGGCGATAGTGTTGTTGCCTGGTTTGATCAGGGGGTGGATAGCATCCCCGTGGAACCGATGATGAGTTGGCCTATGGATAGCATCCTGGTAGATGCGTCATCACGAGGTTCTCTTATCACGTGGTCTTCTGGTGACAGCATAATGGGTGTGACCGTGGAGGAGCTTTCTCCCGAAGCAGGAACCGTGGCTGCGGGCGATTTTGCCATTACTGTAACCGGGGCCTCTGGTAATTCTGTCCAGGTTTCTTCTGCCCTAACAGACTGTATTGGCCCAGTACTTTGGTCTGTGACAATTTTGCCTGGCTATGATGGTGCCCCGGATACTTTGGTTGCTTTGTTTAATAAGGAACTCGATTCCACATTTACCTCTGGTGGAGCGTTTTTGATCAATGATCAGTTGGTTTCCGTCACGGTGATTTCTTTGGAGGGAACCACGGGGACTTTTGTGATGGACGCGGTGAGTTCAAACTGGGTGGAGGCGGGTGATACGATTTGTATTGCCGTGGATGGGGGACTTGTATCTGCGGATGGTAATTTCCCCGCATCGAACAATCAGGAAATTTTGATCCGTTCCGCCGGAGGTTTCCCTCCCCTGGGGGGGGGGAGTGGTTTTTATGATACGGATCTTGATGGCCGCATGGATTGTATCGTTGTGATTTTTTCCGAAGCATTGGGCTCGGAAAAGATCGATTCAATCGATTTTCGTTTTGTGTGGTTGGATACGAATGGAACCCCATTTGAGCTGCATCCAGATCCAGAGGCGCTCCATTGGAGTACAGCGTCACCGGAGAGACTGACTTGGAATTTTAGTGCGGATAGTCTTGGTGTGGCCTATTCGAAAACTTCCATCGATAATTTGGATTACGGTTATGGAAATTTAATTGAACATTGGGAGGTGAATAGCGTTTCTTATGTGGATACGGTGGCAATTCCTATGCAGGAATTCATGGCACCGATGCTTGTCTCCGCTTACCTCTGGCCTGAATCTGATCGTAAAAAACGCGGAGATTCCTTGAGCCTTGCTTTTTCTGAACCCGTCGATGAGGCGTCTCTGGGAACGTTGGACTTCCTGGCTTTCCTTATGGGCGGAGACACCTTGATCGATATCGGAAAATCCAATGCGGTCTGGTCTGACTCAAATCGTGTATTGGGCTTGAATCTTGGGGCGGGTGTTGCCTTGGGTGCCCGGCCTGATCCTGGAGATTCTGTTCAAATTTTGCAGGTCGATTCTATTGGAATTACGGATAGCTTGGGGAATGCGATGAATCAGGATGGGCGTTTCGTACTGCTGCAAGGGGATGCTCGCGTCCTTAATACACGTCTTTCCGCCGTGGGGGTTCAGAGTCGTGCGGAAATCGGGGACGCAGCTCCGCTGGATGAGGATGGCAATCCGATTCCTGTGTCTAGTTCTTTTTGGGATGGGCAAACTACCGTTGCTGATCTGCCTTCGGGGACGTTGGGGATTCTCTTAGACATTTCGCAATCCACTTTGGGCGACGCGGATTCCTCGGAGGATATTCTGGAGCATCTAGATCGCATTGGTATGACATGGCATTTGGATATCTACACAAATCTCGGTGGTTTTGTCGCGTCCAATCAAGGAACGATTCTATGCAATGACGATGGCTTTGATGGGAATTGTTTTGAAAATCGTCGCAAGGTGTATCTTTCCTGGAATTTGCTTTCAGAAAAAGGACGCCGTGCTGGTTTCGGTGTCTATGTCGCGCAACTTTCCCTGCATGTTTTTGGGGCTGATCCATACGATGTGAAGAAACGTTATCTTTGGGGGCTGGGGGCGTGCCATGGCTCTGGC